>CAKRHL010000250.1 GCA_934338765.1 uncultured Lachnospiraceae bacterium
GGAAGCGGTACTTTTCCGATCGAGGCTGCCATGATCGGAGCCAATATCGCTCCCGGTATGAATCGTTCCTTTTCTGCGGAGTACTGGACCCATCTGATTCCCAAAAAAGCATGGTATGACGCCGCAAACGAGGCAGAAGACCAGATCCGCCGGGACATTGAAATGGATATTCAGGGCTATGATATTGATCCCGGAGCCATCAAGGCTGCCATGGAAAATGCAAGGCTCGCCGAGGTTGATCATCTGATCCACTTCCAGCAAAGACCGGTATCACAGCTCAGCCATCGTAAAAAATATGGCTTTGTCATTACAAATCCTCCTTACGGTAAACGTCTTGAGGAGGAGGAAGATATGCCGGCACTTTACCGTGAGATTGGGGAAGCATTCTCTCATCTGGACAGCTGGTCCTTCTATCTGATCACGGCATTTGATCAGGCAGAGCGTTATCTGGGACGCAAGGCTGATAAAAACCGCAAGATCTATAACGGTATGATGAAAACATATTTTTATCAGTATATGGGACCGAAGCCACCCCGCAGAAATAAAAACGAAACTACAAATAAATAAACCTGCATAAATTTATTTGAGCAGAGATGGAGATTACTATGGCAATTTTCCCCGAATATTCCACACAAAAACGCAGTTCCAATATAAAGGCACCTGATTTTTTCATTCTGATCAAGGGCTTACTTATGAGTGCCGCCGGCACTGTCGGTATTTCCGTCATCACCTGTCCGGTACCTTCTGCCGTCCGAATGACCGGCCTGGCAGTGGGACTGATTCTTCTGCTGCTCGGAGGCAAAAAATCCATTGATCATGTCATCCAAAAGAAACGATTTGATGAATATGTCCCTGTCTGGGAGGAAAAACGTGGTATGTATGATCAGTTTGCACTTGATCTGAATCATTGGTATGACGGCGGGGAACTTCCTAAATACTGTGACGGAGATATGGCATATTTTCTGAAGCTGCAGCAAAAGCGACTGAATAGCAGACACCTTACAATGATCAATCACACGATCCCTGCAAAGGGCTGCGATATGGGAACAGTCACGACACCTCTTCGATCACTCTGGTACACTACAGATATGACGTTTGAGCAGGTGACACATCACCTTTCTTTTCAACGAGAGGAAAATTTGTTATATGAGCATACTGCGGATGAGGTAATGTATACCAATATCATTCACACACCAAACGAAAAAGAATACAACCATATGATGATAACCTGTCCGGACTGTGGTGCTGTCAGTTCTGTTACGGAATTAACAAACGGATGCCGCTATTGTGGCACACAATTCCAGATCAAAGATTTGTTTCCGCGAGTTACAAACCTGTTCTTTGTAAGACAAAATTCCATATCTAAAAATGATAAACTGACGCATCAGTGCTTCTTTTTCTGTATGGCCTCATTTTTTATTCTAACGACGATTTTTGCTGTGTTACATAATGACACTTATCTTCCTTTGATGCTTTTATATATTTACTTTTCAACATTCCTGATGGGTGGTTTTTCCGGACTGATCGTAGCAGATATTGCCCTTATCTGCACTTCTCTGAAACGGGATGGCAGAAAACGGATTCCTATGTTTCGTGCCATTTTCTCCAAGAAAAAGATTGTCCGGCTGCCTCTGACGCTGCGTACCTGGTGGCTAAATTACAACGAAACAAATGGTAACATCAAAAAAACCGGAGACTGCATTGACGTCACATTACGTCGTGATATGAGTCATCCGGAAATGCCTGGTTTTTCTATTACATCTGTCCATTGTCCAAGCTGCGGCGGAAGTTTTGATGCAGTCCGTCAGCACCTCTGTCCGTATTGTGGGACAGATTACCATATGGAAAATGAAAGCTGGACCATAGAAAATTTAAAGCTGATCCGTTAACGGGATCAGCTTTTATTATACATCCGCCATACTATACAAAAAGTCAATGATCTGGCGTATATTGGCTGTGGTATCTCTCTGATAGATTACTTCCTGCTCCAGTTCATGAGAAACATTATTGACCTGAAATGCCGTTTCCAATACCTTATCCAGAATCTTTTCTATCTCCTCAAAGGAATCCTCTCTCTCCCTGGCATCGCCGTTTTTCATCAGAGAGGCATACTCCCTCGCCTTGCTGGTCAATGTCACCAGAGAATCCGTAATATTGATCGCATCGAAGGACATCTGTTCCATGGAACTCACGGAAGTTTCCATTCGTTCCACAACACTTTGTGTCGCATTTTCTGTTTCTTTCCATTCCATTTTTTCATTCTTCTCCTTATTTCGCCACCCGGCAGAGTAGCAATTGATATTATGCATACCACCTTCGTCCATGCTTATAAAATCTCAAAAAGCTCATACACATTGGAAATCCCAACCAACTTTAAGCCTTTCAGATCCAGCTGCTCCAGATCCAGCTGACGCCGGTTGACCTCCGGCAGAATACACCTTTCAAAGCCCAGCTTTGCTGCCTCCTGCACTCTTGCCTCTGCCATACTGACCGCACGTACCTCACCCACCAGACCGATCTCACCAAAACAGATTGTCCTGCCGTCGATCACCTGATTGCGGTAGCTGGATAAAATCGCTAAAACGATTCCCATATCCACCGCCGGTTCATTCAGACGCATGCCTCCTGCTACGTTGATATAGGCATCCATGTCATTCATCCGGACACCGAGACGCTTTTCCAACACGGCAAGCAGCAGATTGACCCGGTTAAAATCAATCCCGGCCGCCGTCCTTTTGGGATAATTAAAATTGGTCTGACATACCAGTCCCTGTACCTCTACAAGGATCGGTCTGGTACCCTCCATAGAACAGGCTACCACAGAGCCCGGTGCATCCTCCGGCTTACCCTGCAGCATAAACTCTGATGGATTGGATACCTCCACCAGACCGGAACCACGCATTTCAAAAACACCAACCTCATTGGTGGAACCAAAACGGTTCTTAACCCCTCGCAGGAGACGGTACGAAGCTCCTCCGTCTCCCTCAAAATAGAGAACCGTGTCTACCATATGCTCCAGAACTCTCGGTCCCGCTACGACACCTTCCTTCGTGACATGACCCACAATGAAAATAGAGACCGACATGCCCTTTGCCAGACGCAGCAGCGTGCTTGTCGTCTCCCGGACCTGTCCCACACTTCCCGGTGCAGAACCAATCTCCTCCCGGTACATGGTCTGTATGGAATCAATGATCACAACATCCGGTACTGCTCTGGTGATCGTCTCTGCTACAATATCCAGATCTGTCTCACTCATGACCAGCAGATCCGACTGAAATACTCCCAGA
>CAKRHL010000251.1 GCA_934338765.1 uncultured Lachnospiraceae bacterium
GACTTACGGCGATCACTGCATTCTCCCCCAAAAGTCCTGCCACATTGGGAATCTTTGTCAGTACCACGAACAAACCGCCATTTCGTTTTTCACGGAAGATCCGGACCGGATGCGCCATAGGAAGAAGGATCAACGCCAGCAGGATCAGCGCAAAATAAAGGCACATGGTTGATGATATATACGGCTCTGCCGCTGCGATCACAAAACCGTATCCGTATTTAGCTACCAGATAAACGATCAATGGCAAGACGATCTTTCCATATCGTATTTTCTTTCTACCAGCCTGTGCGATCAGAACCAGTCCTACTACTGTCACCGCAATAAATCCCAGTCGAAGCCATGAAAAGCCCTGTGTCTTCATCAATATGTCCGTAAAATAGGACATAAACAGACAGATTCCCAGCCATGCCTTCAGTTCAAATGCTGACATGTCCTGCAGGATCAATGCCGACATCTGAAACTCCAGCATCTTAGATGCCGTCAGCAGCAGGATCGCTACAACTGCCGGAATCCCCCAAACCACACGGGTGTCCACAAAGGGCAGGGTAAAGGTCATAAAAAGAGCTGTAGCCGCTGCCATCAAAAAGGTCAGCTCATTACCATTAAATTTAATCTTTGCTACGGCATATTTATCACTAAGGGAGCATATGGTATAACATAGCACCACCATTAACATTAAAGCCATTTTTATCCTCCTAATATGTATGTGTGAAGATGTCTGCACAACAGAGCTACCGTCTCTGTTGTGCAGGCATAAAAACGTGCAAAACCAGCGTTTTGTCCCGGATCCACTCTGCGTTACAGACATTTTCCCAGATACTAAAAACAGGGACAAGCTTTTTCAGCGAGTGAAAAATCTGTCCCTGCGCTCTATTTCTGTTAAATTATTTATTAGACATTGCGGTCAGTTCCTCTAACATCTTTGGTAACTCTGTATCCATATTTTCATCGGAAAACTGGCAGGTACCAACCGCCTTGTGACCACCACCGCCATACTTAAGCATAAGGCTTCCAACATTGACATCAGAGGTCTTGTTTAAAATACTGTAACCAACGGCTGCGGAACATCCCTTGCCGCCTTTTCCATTTACGATCCAGCAGGAAATATTCTGCTCCGGATACATACTGTAGATCATAAAACGGTTGCCGGAGTAGATCGGATCTACACCACGAAGATCGGAAATGATCACATTTCCCTCTACACGGGTATGTGCCTTTACCATCTCCTGAAACTTCTCAGACTGCTCATGATAAATCTCAATACGCTCTACTACATCCGGAAGTGCAAGAATCTGCTCTGTGGTCATAGTACGACAGGCATCGATCAGCTCCTCCATCAACTGATAATTTGGAATGCGGAAATTGCGCCAGCGTCCAAGTCCGGTACGGGGATCCATAATAAATCCAACCAGAATCCATCCGGTCGGGTGAAGGATCTCATCAATCGTAAGATTTGCAGAATCTACTTTATCAACAGCTTCCATCATATCGTCAAACTGTGGAAACTTCTCTTTGCCACCATAATACTCATAAATAATACGTGCACAGGACGGCGTAATACGGCTCTCGCCCTTGTACTTTCCTGCAAGCTGCTGTCTCTCATGCTCACTGGAGTGATGATCAAACCAAAGTCCGCAGCCCTCTACATAAGGAACATTTGCAAGACAATCGTCCTCTGTGACCTCGATCAATCCATCCTGCAGATCCTTTGGATGAGCAAATTTCCAATGATCAATGATCCCTGCCTCTTTTAAAAGAGCAGCACATGCTAATCCATCAAAATCTGATCTCGTTACTAACCTCATAATAATACCTCCATTCCTATGTGTCACGTATAACTCTTCCGTCAAAACCAAAGTTTTGTCTATGCATATACTATAAGTATACTATACACAAATAAACAGGGCAATAAAAATCTAATTTTACCCACAAGCTTTAACGAAATATTTTTTCATTCGTTTACTCCTGTGTGCCTGCTTTCTCCAACATCTCGCATACCTTGATCAGGATTGCACTCTCCAGACGCTTTCTCTGAATCTTGCATGACATCTCATGCACCTTATGAATGTCTCCGTTATAAATGTAATTGTTTGCGTTGCATCCACCGCTGCAATAGAATTTTGCCCAGCATTTCTGGCAGGATGGCTTGGAATAAACATGAGCTCCGGCAAATTCCTTCTTGATCTCCTCATTGAAGGTGCCCTCCTCGATATTCCCCATGCAATACTCCTCATGGCCAACAAACTGATGACAAGGGTAAATATCTCCATCCGGCGTAATAGAAACATACTCGTTTCCGCTGCCACAGCCACGAAGACGCTTGATCACACATGGCCCCTGCTCCAGATCGATCATAAAATGGAAGAAATTCAGGAAACCGCCGTTTTTCTTTAATTCCATCAAACGGTCTGCCAAACGGTCATATTCCTTACAGATCTGGTCCAGATCCTCCTCGGTAATGGCATATTCTACCTTTGGGTCCTCCACAACCGGCTCCACTGAAATCTGGTCAAAGCCCTGATCATATAAATGGAATACGTCCTCGGAGAAATCCAGATTATACTTGGTATAAGTACCACGGACATACCATTCCTTATCTCCGCGCTTTTCTACCAGCTTTTTGAAGTTCTTAACGATGCGGTCATAGCTTCCGGTGCCATCGGCACGGACACGCATGCGGTCATTGACCTCCTTACGTCCGTCAATGGAAAGAACCACATTGTACATTTCCTTATTGATAAAATCAATGGCATCATCATCCAGAAGCATACCATTCGTCGTAATGGTAAAACGGAAATTCTTGCCATATTCCTTCTCCTTGCTTCTGGCATAGGCTACGGTCTGCTTTACTACATCAAAATTCATCAGCGGCTCTCCGCCAAAGAAATCCAGCTCAAGATTCTCTCTGCCCACAGATTTCTCCAGAAGAAAATCAATCGCCGCCTTTGCAGTCTTGAGCGGCATCAGCTTACGCCCGGTACCGAAATCACCAGTGGAGGCGAAACAGTATTTGCAGCGGAGATTGCAGTCATGGGAAATATGAAGACACATTGCCTTGATCGGAGAATTGATCGCTGTCTCTGCATAAACGGCATATGGATCTCCACTGAACAGTACCTTATCATGATACAGCTCCAGGATCTCTCCGTAACATTCCTTTAGCTGGTCCTCTGTATACTTATCACCAAGCTCATCGAGAGCCTTCTGCGGACATGTCTCCGGTACCGGCTCCTCAATATAATCCAGCAGATCG
>CAKRHL010000252.1 GCA_934338765.1 uncultured Lachnospiraceae bacterium
CTTCTGGGTGATCGTCACATTCTTTAAGGCTCTTCCTCTGGTAAGCTGATCTGCTGACTGTACATAAAGATCCTGTGCATTGCTGATCTTTGGTGCCGGCAGACTTGACGTTACCTTCACCTTAACGATCTTTTGCACCTTACGCCCGATCTCATCCTTAAGCTTATAGATCACCTTATATACTCCCGGTTTGCGGGTATCAACATTCTTTACCTGCGCTCCATGGTAACGTACTGTAACTTTTATACGGGATGTAGCATCGTATCCTGTGGTATTCTTTGCTGTCACACCCTTTTTTGCGGAATATGTACCATTATACGGCACTGTCTGATTCTTTGTGCCTGAAATGCTTGGTTTTTTCTTATTCCATGGATTGCCGGAGCTCCACACATCCGTAGGATCCCATGTGCTGGAGGATGGTAGCTTAATTGCAGAAGGCTTGCCGAGCGGACCCGGATTTGACGAATTGTAAACGGTAACCGGAGAACCGGAAGGCACATTATCATAGATCCATTTGGCATCGGCAACATTCAGCCGGACGCATCCGTGGGATGCTGTCACACCCAGCTTATTATATGCATAGGAGGACAGGGAGGACGGAGTCTGCTTATAATACCAGACAGAGTGGAATAAGATCCCGCCATGGATCCTGGTACAGTACTGACCATAACATGGTCCCATCAAAGTATGCCAGCGCATTTTTTCTCCTAAAGGAAAGGTTCCAACAGGTGTAGCATAACCGGTAGAACATACCATCGCCTTCACCGGCTTGTATTTTCCATTGGCAGCCAGTTTATAGATCGTCACACAGTTCTGTTGTTTATTGATCTTGATCTGATACGTAGATGCTGCACTGACTCTGGATATATTGCCAAACATCGTCACACAGACAGCAGCTGTTACGATCATCACAAGTAATCTTTTGGATATGCTGTTATTAGCCTTCATGATTCTCCTCCTATTATTTCTGAATACTTGATATATTTCTGAGCAATGTTTTGATCCCGCCATTGCTAATATCTTACTCTGTCATATTCTTATAGATCCTTGCCACCTTATCAACCGGTCCCTTTGCCACCAGATGGCCACCGTCCAATATGATGGCGCGGTCACAGATTCTCTGCACCTGCTCCAGGGAATGTGATACAAACAGCACGGTCACACCCTTGTCAAACATGTCCATGATCTTTTTCTCACTTTTACGGCGGAACTTCTTATCTCCTACGGATAACACCTCATCAAGGATCAATATCTCCGGCTCTACCACGGTCGCAATAGAAAAACCAAGACGGGACTTCATACCGGAGGAATAATTCTTGATCGGTACATCAATAAATTCTCCCAGCTCTGAGAAATCCACGATCTCATCAAACTTCTCATCCAGAAACTCCTTGGAATATCCCAGAACTGCACCATACAGATAGATATTTTCTCTGCCGGTATACTCCTGGCTGAAGCCGGCTCCCAGCTCCAGAAGAGGTGCCAGCTTTCCTTTTGTCTGCACATAGCCTGTTGTCGGCTTTAATACTCCGGATACGATCTTAAGAAGTGTACTCTTGCCGGATCCGTTTAATCCCAGCACGCCGAGACGTTCTCCCTTTTTCACCTCAAAATTAATCTCTCTCAAGGCCCAGAATTCATTAAAGTGCAGATCTCTTTTCAAAAAACGGATCATATATTCCTTCAGGTTATCCACACGATCCTGACTCAGATTAAAACGCATCCCTACGTTTTTAACCTTTATTGCAACATTATTCTTCATTGAACTCTCCATTTCTGCAATGACGCAAATTTATAGGAATGACAGGCATCCCTTACCCATGATCATAATTTACAGATACAAAATGAAATCATCCTGTTTCTTATAGAAAAGAACCATTCCTATTACTAAAAGTATAACGGCAATTCCCGCCGATAATACGCAATAATGCATATTCATTGGTACACCATACAAAACAGAATCACGGAAATTAGCAATGCACATATATACCGGATTAATATTAAATACCCAGCCTTTACCGCTCTTAATAATCTTTTCTACCGGATAGAAAATGGCAGATGCATACATAACAAGCATACAGGCAACTCCCCAGATATATTCCACATCACGAAAAAATACACTTAAGGTTGCCAATATCAGACTGGTGCCTAATGACATCACAAACAAAATGATCAACGGAATCCATGCCTGTGACAGATAGATCGTCGGCTCAACCTTCAATACAACAGCCACTCCAACCAAAACCACCAGTGAGATCAGAAAGATAAAAAAGTTGGAAACAACCGATGAAACAACGTATATATACTTGGGTACATAGACTTTTTTGATCATCGAGGCATTGCCGCTGACGGATTTGAGTCCCGCCTTTGTCGCCGACTGGAAAAAGGAAAACAAAAGACGTCCTGTCAGTACATATACAGGGAACTGCTTTGTTCCTTTATTAAAGAACGTACCGAAGACAATGGTCAGAACGATCATGGTCAGAAGCGGTTCGATCAGAGTCCAGAGGATTCCCAGATACGACCGGCGATATTTTAACTTGATATTTTTTTTGACCAATTCATACAATAGATTATTGTACTTTGTAAAATTCTTAACAATCTGTTTTGCTTTTCCCATAGATTTCCTCATTTCTGCCATACAATAAGCGTATGACAACTCATTTTCTATTATCGTTTTCCTTGCCCTGTGCTGACAGGACACTCGGTGCTAATTATAACATAAGATAGCCAAAAGTCAATTTATTGATCATTGGGACAGAAAAAAATAATAAAGCATGGGGAAAACCAGGTTCTCTAATGTAAAGGAAAAGTATAGCAGTCAAAGTCATCCCTTAAACTCTATTGACCCCACCGCCTCTATGTGATAAAGTACAAGCATAGGAAGGGACGCATTTCAGACAGCATCCCGTTATCCCATCGGAAAGGAAGTCTTTTCTATGATACAGCTCAATCGTGAAGCCGGTATTTCCAAGAAATATGACGGCTCTTTAGATTATGGCATTGAAATGTACGATAATCTTCCATATAAAAGAAACAGTGATGTATGTAATGAAGGTTCCGTCGCTTTATATAGTGGTCATATCATTAAATATTATCTTTGTAATAACGAGGAGGAGGCTTATCTCATTGACAATAAAGATGATGAGATCCAGTCTATCCTGCGCCGTGCCCGGGAAGATGCGGAAAAACGTCAGACGGATGATACCGAACCGGAGGTGATCGGTGATCCTACCGAGC
>CAKRHL010000253.1 GCA_934338765.1 uncultured Lachnospiraceae bacterium
CTATTATCCTGCGCGGCAGATTTCTTTTGCGGTGCGCTATCCTGCCCTGCCTGCATGGCTGCACTGGCAGCGGCAGCTGCCGCTTCTTCATCTGCCTTTCCGGCACCCGCCGTCTTTGTCCCCTTACCGTGAGACGTTCCTCCGGCAGCGGCTCCATCATCCCATGGCACCTCACTGTTATGCTCCGGTGTTCCGGACGCTCCATTTCCATCAGATACAACTGCAGGCTTTGGTGCCGGACGATGCTCCAGACGCACATATTCATATTCCTTGGACGGTGCCTCCAGAGATGATGCCTGCGTATAATTGATCTCAACATCAATATCAAAACCGGCCTTATCCGCAAAGATCTCCTGAAGCTTTCTGGTAAGCTTGTCCTTCCTTGCACGATACATGGTATCATCCTCACAGGTCACGGTGAGCATGGAACCCTCCATCTGCACATCTCCCCGGTAAAGAATATTAAAATCGAGAATATTCTCCTCCTTGAGGATCTCCATAACACTGTCCTGATACTCCTTCCAGAAATCCTCCGGACGATACTGGCCGGACAGATCATAGCTGTCATCCACCTGCACGGAAAAGCCTACCGGTCCCATGACCGCTTCCAGATTATGGCGCACCAGACGTATCTCTCGATAAGGAATCACATGACTGCTCTTCAGATTGACATGCATCAGCTTTTTATTACGGTACAGCTGTATACGGTCCACCATGACATCAGAGAAAAGATTCCTCTGACGGTCTGTCATTTTCAGCCCCTCAAATGTATCCAGTAATGTATGTTCCATTCCTTATCACCTCATACCGATCTATCTTCCACCACAATACCGCCTGTCCTGTGGCAAAACGGTATTATTATTCTTTTGCCTTCTGCATCTGAACCAGTTCATCATGGAGTGCATTTAAAAGCTGATCCTCCGGAAGCTTTTTCACAACCTCTCCCTTTTTGATCAGAAGACCTTCTCCCTTGCCTCCGGCAATGCCGATATCGGCCTCTCTCGCCTCTCCCGGTCCGTTTACAACGCAGCCCATCACGGCCACCTTTACATCCAGATCCATGTCACGGACCATATCCTCTACCTTTCCTGCCAGCCCGATCAGATCGATCTGGGTTCTTCCACAGGTCGGACAGGATACTACCGTCACGCCACCCTTACGCAGTCCCAGCGTCCGAAGGATCAGACGTGCAGAACGGATCTCCTCCCGCGGATCTCCTGTCAGGGAAACACGGATCGTATCGCCAATGCCCTGATAAAGGATATTTCCCAGACCAATGGCTGACTTGATATTGCCGGACAGAACGGTTCCGGACTCTGTAATACCCACATGAAGAGGATAATTTGTCTTCTGTGCGATCAGTTCATGAGCCTTGATGCACATTAATACATCGGATGACTTGATACTGATCACCAGATTGTCATATCCCATATCCTCGATCAGCTTCACCTTACCAAGAGCACTCCGCACGATTCCCTCCGCTGTCACACCGCCATACTCCTGTATATATTCCTTTTCCAGCGAACCGCTGTTGACACCCACACGGATCGGTATATTTCTCTCCTTTGCCACATCCACCACGGCACGGACACGATCGTTATCTCCGATGTTTCCCGGATTGATACGGATCTTGTCAGCCCCATGCTCCATTGCTGCGATTGCCAGACGATAGTCAAAATGAATATCTGCAACCAGCGGGATATGGATCTGCTTTTTGATCTGCTCCAGCGCCTCTGCCGCCTCCATGGTCGGCACTGCACAACGGATAATATCACAGCCCAGCTCCTCCAGTGCATGGATCTGGGCCACGGTTGCTGCTACATCTTCTGTCTTTGTATTGGTCATAGACTGAATGGCTATGGGATTTCCTCCTCCGATAGCACGGTCCCCAATATGAACTACCTTTGTATGATCTCTGTACATTTTCACCACACCTTTCCCTATTAATGAATAATCTTCCAAATATCGTTAAACATGATAAGTACCATCAGGATCATCAGCAGGAAGAAGCCGATCACATGAACCAAGCCCTCCTTTTCACGATCCACCGGCTTGCCACGAACCGCCTCGATCAGGATAAATACAAGTCTTCCACCGTCCAGTGCCGGCAATGGCAGCAGGTTCATAACACCAAGATTGGCACTTAAAAGCACGGACATATAAAGCATATTGATGATCACTGCCTTGGCACCATACTCCACACTCTGATCGATCACACCGCCTACCGCATCAACAATACCAACGACACCTGAAACATCATTGCGGGATACCTTTCCACGCACAAGCTGTCCCAGACTCGCTACTGTTGTCTCGATCCAGTATTTCACCTCGATCACACTATATTTGAGAACAGCTGCCGGCCCCTTCATCTCATCCTTTGATGCCACAAAGCCCAGTGTCTTTCCCTCATACGGCTTTGGCGTAACCTTAATGGTTTTCTCCGTTCCCTTACGGTCGATCAAAAATGTTACAGCCTTTCCAGTCTTATTTTCCTCCATAACACGGCTAAGCTCACCACTGTTCGATACCTTTGTTCCATTGACCTCCAGGATCACATCCTTCGCCTTGATCCCGGCTTTTTTAAATGCTCCGTCATCTGTCACATTGGAAACCTCCGGCTTTGATTTTTCGTCGGATGGGTAACCAAATCCAAACAGATATGTCTTGTAATCCGGATCAATGGAGATTGTTTTGTCCTTGCCGTCTCTTTGTACCTTTACCTTCACCGTATCTCCGTTAAGGGGATGCAGCTGCAGATAAGTTGTGATCTCGCGTCCAATGGAGATCTTGTGCCCATCAATGCTCTTGACCATATCACCCACCTGTACTCCGGCAGCCTCACCCGGCTGTCCCGGCAGCACCTGAACTACCTCGGGCATGTCAATACCGGCATTGCCCAGAATGATAATGGAAAATACAAATGCCAGTATAAAATTAAAAAAAGGTCCCGCAAAGATTACCGAAAATCTGGCCCACACTCCCTTACTGTTGAAGGAACCCTCTGACTCATCCTCCGTATCCTCACCAACCATGGCACAGGAACCACCGATTGGAAATAATTTCCACGAATACTTCGTAATGTGTGCCCAGTCCTCTCTCTCCTCAAACAGCTTCTGACTGCAAAACAGCTTACAGGTCATTCCCTTGTCTGTCTTGCAAAAGGTGATGATCCTCGGTCCCATTCCTACCGAAAACTCTGTGACCTCCACTCCGTTTTTCTTTGC
>CAKRHL010000254.1 GCA_934338765.1 uncultured Lachnospiraceae bacterium
TTCAGAGATCCATTACAAAGCGGATCCGGAAGACATCGTGGAGAAGGTTTATATTGACTTTGCTGAATTAGGGGATGCGAAGTGTGTCAAGGTCAAAGATATCAAGGAACTCATGAATGACAAGATTGAGCTGATCACTTCAGAGGATGCCATCGTTGTCGGCATTACACAGGGATCTGAGCTTGAAGAGGATGCGGAAGATGCAGAGGACTCTGCAGAGGCAGTTGCAGCATCATAGTGAAAAGACAAAAGGAAATAAAAAATACAGAATAAAAATACCAGCCCCGGCATTACTACCGGGGCTGGTATTTTCGATAAGCAATGGAAATAACTAAAATATTGCATCCACGACTTTGTGGTTATTTACATCAATGACGCCATAAGTATTTAAGCGGAGAGACGGGATGACAGGGAGACTCACAAAGCTGAGTGTCATAAATGGATCGATCTGTTCGGGGATTCCCCAGTCCCGCAAAATGGCTTTCATAGCTTCAAGCCGTTCATCTACCTCTTCCAGTGGGAGTGTTGACATAAGACCTGCGATCGGGAGTGGCAGATCGGCAACGACTTCCCCGTTTAATGCAATGGCAAGTCCACCCTCATTAGCAATGACACGGTTTGCGGCACAGGCAATGTCTGCATCGTTTGTACCTGCCACGACGAGGTTATGAGAATCATGTCCGACACTGGTTGCAACGGCTCCCTGTTTCAGACCATATCGTCCCAGAAAGCCTTTTCCGATATGCCCTGTGTTTTTGTGACGTTCCAGAGCGATGATCTTGACAATATCTTCCGCTGTATTGACACCTTCTGCACAGCCATCACAGCATGTCTTGTCCGTGATGCGTTCACTGGTCAGCAGCTCATGGGCGTTCAGATCGATGACGCGGATCTTGCTGCCGGAAGGCTTGTCACTAAACTGAAGCTGTTCCGGTGTGACAGGGGCGATATGGAAAGAATGATAAATACGGTCTGTGATTTCCTGTCCCATTTCAGGTACAGAAGTTTCGACAAGGCAGCGGCCGTTTTGGGCAGCGAGTTTGCCGTCTTTATAGACTTCCAGGATATTCAGATCAGATAAATTATCAAAGACAGCAATGTCGGCACTATATCCCGGTGCAACAGCCCCATTATTTTTCAGACCAAAATAGTTTGCAGCATTAAAGGTTCCGGCCTTGATCGCTGCAATAGGATCAACACCATTCTGTACGGCTTTTCGGACAATGGCATCAATGTGGCCGTCACGCAGGAGATCACAAGGATGTTTATCATCTGTCACCAGCATAAGTCTCTGGGTGTATGGAGCCTTGAAAAGCGGCAGCAGACCCTCCAGATTTTTGGCAGCCGTACCCTCACGTACCATGATCCACTGTCCTCTGGCAAATTTCTCCATTGCCTCCTCGGCATTGGAACATTCATGGTCAGAGCGGATAGCTGCAGAAACATAACCATTTAATTCTTTGCTGCTTAAAAGAGGTGCATGTCCATCCACTATCCGGTTCTTATCAAGAGTGATATTTATTTTGTCTAAAATTTCCGGATCGGCCTGATTAACACCGAAAGAATTCATCATCTCAGCAAGACCGAGTACACGCGGATCATCATAAAAAGGAGTGATATCCGCAGCGTTCAGGCAGGCACCGGCTTCGTCCAGGTCCGTGGAAGGGACACAGGAGGGAAACATGAAAAAGACATCCATCGTCATATTTTCGGTATATTTCAACATAAAGTCTACTCCAAGGCTGCCTGCGACATTGGCAATCTCATGAGGATCTGTGATCACGGCAGTAGTACCGTGTGGAAGGACTGCCTTTTCAAACTCGGTAGGAGCAACCATGGAGCTTTCCAGATGGATATGACCGTCAATAAATCCGGGACAGACATATTTTCCGGTCATATCTTTTTCTGTGATCCCTTCATAATTGCCGATACCGGCGATCATTCCGTCTGTAATGGCAATATCACCGGTTTCTATTGATTCGGTAAATACATTGACGATATTCGCATTTTTTAATACGAGATCCGCTTTTTGGCGGCCGTTAGCAGTGTCGATAATGTTTTTGGTAATGGTATGTTTCATTTTGGATACGCCTCATTTCTGATCATATTATTGTTAATGATGCTTTTTCTTTTAATTTTACATGTGAAAGAGGGATTTTGCAAGAAATCCCTCTTTGTTTGTTATAAACTGTGACGCATGCCGTGTCAGAAGAGGCATCTGCCTCGTAGGAAGCGGCAGAAATTGTATATGTATATTTCTTATAAGATGCCTTCTTTTTGATTTTTTTTAATTTCAGCTGCTTTTTGCTGAGTTTTATTCCTTTTTTGACGGCATAGACAGAAAGCTTTGTCGTTTTTGATAAGGTGATCTGTTTTGAACTGCCCGATGCCAGTTTTTTCTTTGGATAGAATTTTCCGGTTGTGGTGTAATATACCCGATACCCCTTTTTGGCAGTAATCTTTAATGTAAGTTTTTTATTATAGTTATCATAAGGCAGATACCTTAAATAAACCTTAAGTAAAAATGGCAGGCAGTATATCGGTGAGGACTCATCTGATGGACTTGCATAAAGGAGAGTGGAGTGCTAGTATAGCGTAAAATGAATTTTTTATATAAAGATCAAGCATATGGTTGAAGGGTTAAGGTACAAAATCTGATATTTTGCCAGTGATACCTTCGACGCAAAGCATCTGCGGATTGGAGATTATTATGAAAATTGTGATTTTAGACGGTTATACAAGTAATCCGGGTGATTTAAGCTGGAGTGATCTGGAACAGCTGGGGGATCTGACGGTTTATGAGTATACACCGAATCAGACAGATGATGTGGTACAAAGGCTGCAGGACTGCGAGATTGCACTGACCAACAAGACAGTTCTGAGCAGGCAGGTAATTGAAAGGTGTCCGAAGCTTCGTTATATCGGAGTATTGGCGACCGGGTATAATGTCGTAGACATGCAGGCGGCGGCAGAGCGAGGCATCGTGGTGGCAAATGTACCCGGATACAGTACACAGGCAGTGGCACAGCAGGCCTTTGCATTGTTATTGGAGATCTGTTCCCATGCAGCACATCACAGCAGAGAGGTGCATAATGGCAGATGGAGCAGAGGACGTGATTTTTGCTTTTGGGACTATCCACTGATCGAGCTGGATCACAAAACAGCGGGGATCATAGGATTTGGACAGACAGGAAAAGCGATCGGCCGGGTCGCACGT
>CAKRHL010000255.1 GCA_934338765.1 uncultured Lachnospiraceae bacterium
GAAGGTACAGGCGGCGGAGCCTGAGGGCGTTTACAGTCTGCGTCTGGTGAGAGAACCGGACAGCTACCGTTCCAATATCATTGTGGCCCTGACCAGCACCAAAAAGGAAAACGGAGTGCTTACGTTGTCTTCGGACATACTGACACAAAAGGTTACCATGATGTACCGGATGTCTGCGGATTATTATGCACAGCAGACCATGGACGGCTCTGTCGTTGCGGTTTCTACAGCCGGCCGGTCGTCTGATCAAAAGCAGGCAAAGAAGCCGCCATATCAGGCTATGAAGCTGAAGGCAGACCGTTACAGCCTGGATGGCAGATATTTCCAGTCTGTGACCGGGGACATTGTGCTGGATCCGCAACAAACAGTTTATCTGGAGCTGTCACCGGAAGATGCAAACGAAAAGCTGCTGTTTTCGGCCGATCTTTCGGTGGAGGAGATTTCCTTCCAGGCAAGATATAATGAGGGAAATCATCTGATGAAACTGGATGTCAAGGGACAGAAAGCTTCTATGGAGGATCTGTCGGCAGATGGAGGCTATCAGATGTGGACAGAGTCTGCTGCAAAGGGGCAGAGTTCCACGATACGTGTGGGACTTTTAAGCCGGTATCGTGGCAACAAGACTTTGATGATCTCAAAGGATCAGCTGCAATCGATCACTTACAGTTATCAGCGAAAAAATGATGATAAGCTTCTGGAGATGACGCTCACAGCAGAAAAGTACAGCACAGATGGTCTGAAATGGAAGAATGTTTCCGGTGATATTTCGTTAAAGGCGTGTGATATCGTATATCTGCAGCTCGCCACGCAGCAGTCACAGGAAAAGCTTCCATACCGCCAGAAGGGACAGCGTCACGGAGACCTGATCCTTTCCGGAACATATGGATCAAATACATCATGGACATTAAAAGCAGATTTATTGAAGGGAGAATGAGATTATGCCATTTATTGATTCAAAGGTAACCGTAAAAATGAGTGAGGACAAAAAGGAGCAGATCAAGGAAAAGCTTGGTCAGGCCATTGGTCTGTTGGGAAAGACCGAGAGCTTTCTGATGGTAGGATTTGAGGATGAATATGATCTGTACATGGGAGGCAGCAAGCTGGACAAGGGAGCATTTGTTTCGGTGAAGGTATTTGGTAATCTGCAGTCCGGTGCCTGCGACAGTATGACAGCCAAGATCTGCGATATCCTGCAGGAGGAGCTTGGAATTCCGGGCAATGCGGTTTATGTGACCTATCAGGGAATCAATGACTGGGGCTGGAACGGCAGCAATTTCTAGGAACCCCTTGCAATCCCAAAATGTATGTGGTATGCTTAGAGATATAATTGTTTAATTGAATCATGAGATAGACAATGAAGGAGACAAAGTTCTGAAACCATGCTTTTTGACAGGAACATGATGCCACCGACTGAGAGCGCATGACCGGCAGAGGACAGAATGGAGAACACTCCGGAGTTCGCAGGCTGAACAGGTATAAACGAGTAGGCTTGTGCGCGGACACGGCGTTATGTGAAGAGATACAGATCATTTATAATATAGTACTGATGGTCTGTGAATTGCGGGTGGTACCGCGGAAGAAGATCCGTCCCCAGAAGTGATATGATGTCATATCATTTCCGGGGATTTTTTAATGTATTAGGAAAGTGCTCGAAACGTGGTGTGATGCCAACGAGAATTGCGAAGCAATTCTTGAAGGGCAAAACGCTGGTTTTGCCCTTTTTTATATTATAAAACAGTATCCGGAAGGGATACGGAAAGGCATGGTTTTATTATGGAATTTATAACTGGAGTAGCGAAGAAGGATACGCTGGAGATCAGTGAAATTCTCGCAGGAGATTATGAAGGAAAGACGATCAAGGCCAATGGCGCAGTGCATACCATCCGTGATATGGGTGATGTGGCATTTGTCGTTCTCCGTAAGAGAGAGGGACTGTTACAGTGTGTGTATGAGGAAGGTGTCACCAAGTTTGATCTCAAGACCTTAAAGGAAGCGGCTACCGTAGAGGTAGAGGGTGTTCTGGCAAAAGAGGACCGTGCACCGAACGGTGTGGAGCTTCGTCTGAATACGATCCGTATTCTGTCTGAGCCGACAGAGCAGATGCCTCTGCAGATTTCCAAATGGAAATTAAAGACATCTCTGGAAGCAAAGTTAAATTATCGTCCGGTATCACTCCGTAATGTGCGTGAGCGTGCCAAATTCCGTATTCAGGAGGGCATCGTAAGAGGTTTCCGTGATTTCCTGTATGAGCAGGGATTTACTGAGATCCATACACCAAAGCTTGGTGCAAAGAGTGCCGAGGGTGGAGCAAACCTGTTTAAGCTGGAGTATTTCCACAGACCGGCAATCCTGCAGCAGAGTCCACAGTTCTATAAGCAGATGATGGTTGGCGTATTTGACCGTGTATTTGAGACGGCACCGGTATTTCGAGCTGAGAAGCACAATACAAAGCGTCATCTGAATGAGTACACTTCTCTGGATTTTGAGATGGGATATATTGACGGTTTTGAGGATATTATGGCAATGGAGACAGGATTTTTACAGTATACCATGGCTCTTTTGCAGAAGGAGTACAGCAGAGAATTAAAGATCCTCGGAGTAACCCTTCCAAATACGGACAAGATCCCTTGTGTTCGTTTTGATGTGGCAAAGAAGCAGGTTGCAGAGAAATATAACCGTGAGATCCGTAATCCATATGATCTGGAGCCGGAGGAAGAGGCTTTGATCGGTCAGTATTACAAAGAGGAATGTGATGCGGATTTCGTATTTGTAACACATTACCCATCAAAGAAACGTCCTTTCTATGCAATGGATGATCCGGAGGATGAGACATATACCTTAAGCTTTGATCTTCTGTATCATGGTCTGGAGATCACCACTGGTGGTCAGCGTATCCACAGCTATCCGGAGCTTCTGGCCAAGATGGAGAAGCGCGGTATGACAGAGGAAGGCATGGAGCAGTATCTCAGTTCATTTAAGCACGGTATGCCGCCACATGGTGGACTGGGTATCGGTATGGAACGTCTGACGATGCAGCTTCTCGGTGAGGAAAATGTCCGTGAGACTACATTGTTCCCAAGAGATCTGAGCCGTCTGGAGCCATAGGACAGATGGACAGGAGACGAAGCGGACAGGCTTTTAGGCTTTTGAGCTGATCCCGGAAACGATTTAAATGGAAAATGATGTCTGCAAACAGGCAGATGGAGGA
>CAKRHL010000256.1 GCA_934338765.1 uncultured Lachnospiraceae bacterium
GTTCTCATTCCCTTGTGGAGTACCGAGCCACTGTGCACCGGAGACTCCGGGTTCCATCAACGAGGGTGGTGAGCTTGGTTATTCTATCGCACATGCATTTGGTGCTGTATTTGATAACCCGGATCTCATCGCCACAGTAATCGTTGGTGATGGTGAGGCTGAGACAGGTCCTCTGGCTACCTCTTGGCAGTCCAATAAATTCCTGAATCCGATCACAGACGGTGCAGTTCTGCCTGTTCTGAACCTGAACGGATACAAGATCAGTAACCCGACCATCTTCTCCCGTATCTCTCATGAGGAGATCGAGAGCTACTTCGTAGGCTGCGGCTGGGAGCCGATCTTTGTTGAGGGCGATGACCCAATGACAATGCATAAGCTTATGGCTGAGGCTATGGATCAGGCTGTTGAGAAGATCAAGGCGATCCAGGAGAATGCACGTAAGAACAATGATCCGGAGCGTCCAAAGTGGCCAATGATCGTTCTTCGTACACCAAAGGGATGGACAGGTCCTAAGGTTGTAGATGGACAGCAGATCGAGGGATCTTTCCGTGCACATCAGGTACCGATCACCATGGAGAAGCCGGAAGAGCATCTGCCACTTCTGAAGGCATGGCTGGAGAGTTATCATCCGGAGGAGCTTTTCGATGAGAAGGGTACTCTGATCCCTGAACTGGCTGAGCTGGCACCAAAGGGAGATGCAAGAATGGGTGCGAACCCACATGCAAACGGTGGTCTTCTGATGAAGGATTTAAGACTTCCGGACTTCCGTGAGTATGGCATCGAGGTAGATCCTGGTAAGACAAAGGCACAGGATATGATCGAGCTTGGTGGATATATCCGCGATATCTTCGTATTAAATAAAGAGAATCAGAACTTCCGTATCTTCGGACCGGATGAGAGTATGTCAAACCGTCTGTACAAGGTATTTGAGGCAGAGAACAGAGACTGGAATGCAGAGCTTCTTGACTCTGATGATTGTCTGGCAAGAAACGGACGTATTATGGATGGTATGCTCAGCGAGCATATGTGTGAGGGATGGCTGGAAGGTTATCTGCTGACAGGACGCCACGGCTTCTTCGCAAGCTACGAGGCATTTATCCGTGTTGTAGATTCCATGGCTGCACAGCATGCAAAATGGCTGAAGGTCTGCAACCAGCTTACTTGGAGACGCCCGATCGCTTCTCTGAACTTCATCCTGACATCCAATGTATGGCAGCAGGATCATAACGGATTTACACATCAGGATCCGGGATTCCTTGATCATATTGCCAACAAGAAAGCAGACGTTGTTCGTATGTATCTGCCACCGGATACTAACTGTCTGTTATCCTGCTTCGATCACTGTGTAAAGAGTAAGAATTATGTTAATGCGATCGTTGCATCCAAGCATCCAAGCTATCAGTGGCTCAATATGGAGCAGGCTGTTAAGCATTGTACCCAGGGTGTTGGTATCTGGGAGTGGGCTAGTAACGATGAAGGTCAGGAGCCGGATCTCGTTATGGCATGCTGCGGTGATACACCGACACTGGAGACCATGGCAGCCGTTACCATCCTTCGTGATGAGCTTCCGGAGCTGAAGATCCGTGTGGTAAACGTTGTCGATCTGTTCAAGTTGGAGTCTAATCATAAGCATCCTCATGGATTGAGTGACAGCGAGTACAATGCAATCTTCACAACAGATAAGCCGGTGATCTTTGCATTCCATGGTTACCCAACTCTGATCCACGAGCTGACATATCGTCGTGACAACCAGAACGTATCTGTTCATGGTTATCAGGAGGAAGGTACCATCACAACTCCATTTGATATGAGAGTGCAGAATGAGATTGACCGTTTCAACCTTGTAAAAGATGCAATCATGCACTTACCACAGTTAGGCAACCGTGGTTCTTACCTTGTTCAGAAGATGAACGATAAGCTTGTTGAGCATAAGCAGTACATCGCTGAGTACGGACAGGATCTGGAAGAGATCCGCGACTGGGAATGGCATACACCAGAGAAATAAATTGTTGACGCATAGTGATATGTGATTATGACAAATGCCAATAGATGGGAATAAATGGAACATAGAGAAAGCCCCTGCAGGGCGAAGGAGACTTCGCTTTGCAGGGGCTTTTGGACTTTATGGGATCAGGGTAAAAGGTGTTTGGCGGGTTAAGTAAATTCTTCTATAATAAACTTACGAAATGCAGTGGATGCGGTACTTTGCGGATACTCTGTATCATGCACCATAGAAATCCTGCGGTGTGGCATGTTATCGGGAAAGTGAATCTGAAAGACGCTTCCGGTATCCAGAGCACCTTTTACAAATTCCGGTGGCAGAAAACCGATGCCGAGGTTGTGCTCAATGGCAGGCAGGATCAGATCGGTAGTTGCAAGCTCGATTGCCGGAGCGAAGGGAAGCCCGCGTTCTGCAAAGTATGTGTTCAAAAAGTTACGCGTTACCGTACCGGAGGTCAGGCTCACCCAGGGATATTGGCATAATTCGGTAAGAGAAGTTGTCTTTCCTTTCAGGTGGCTGTATTTGCGTCCACCTATCAGGATATCCGTGTAGGAGTGGATCGTCTGTACGATTAGAGGATTTTCCATGGCAAATGGGATGGAGGAGATCATAGCCATATCGACCTGCCCCTGACGCAGTACCGTGATGGATTCGCGTGAGCTGTTATTTAGAATCTTAAACTTTACATTTGGATGTATCCTTGTAAAAGCTTCGATTGCCTGTAACAGACAGCAGTGAAGCGCGGTTTCCGTGGCGCTGATTGTAATCGTTCCTTCATCCAGAGTCAGAAGGTTGGTGATCTTTTGCTCGCCCTTAAAGAACTGGGCGCAGCCGGCGGAGATATATTCGTAAAAGGTGCGTCCCTCGGCTGTAAGCTCCATACCTGTCTTGCTGCGGATAAAAAGGCGGCAGCCCAGAGAATCTTCCAGCTTGTGAATGGTTCTGGTTACGGCAGGCTGGCTTGTCTGTAAAGCAGCAGCGGCTTTTGTCAGGTTGCCGTACTTGGCAACGTAATAGAAGATTTTGTAGTATTCAAAATTTGAGTTCATGATTTTCCTCATTTCCTGCATGGAGTGTGTCACAATCCAAATGTGATAATAACAACTTTTTTCTTTTTATAATTATTTGTTCTCATGATGTAGTTATGACTATGAACATTATAGCATATAGCGC
>CAKRHL010000257.1 GCA_934338765.1 uncultured Lachnospiraceae bacterium
GTATCCACCACAGTCATTGAGGTGGGCATCAATGTCCCGAATGCTACGGTGATGATGGTGGAAAATGCCGAGCGGTTTGGTCTGGCACAGCTTCATCAGCTCCGGGGACGCGTGGGAAGAGGAAGTGCACAGTCCTATTGCATCTTTATGGCGGGGAACAGCTCCCCGGAAACCATGGAACGGTTAAATATCCTGGGAGGCTCCAATGATGGTTTTTATGTGGCAGAGCAGGATCTCAAGCTCCGTGGTCCGGGAGACCTGTTTGGAATACGCCAGAGCGGAGAACTCAATTTTGCGCTGGCAGATATTTATCAGGATGCAGGAATCCTTAAGGACGCCAATGAAGCGGCGGCGATGTATACGAAGGACGATATTTTAAATCTGTGCAAGAAATATGAGGGGCTTCGGAAACGGATCATGGCATATACTGATGATATATTTCTGTAGGAGGTTTGTGTCACCTGAGAGCTTTCATTTTTGCAGAGGGTACATTGCGGAAATAGTGTTGATATGGTAACATAAAACAGAGTAAATTGTGTGTTTGACAGGAATACAGATAGAAAATGAGGATAAAGAGATGGTAGTAGATTTAAAAGAGAGCAGAGAAAAAATTGACAAGATCGACAGAGAGATCACCAGACTGTTTGAGGAACGTATGGAGGTGGCAAATGATGTGGCTGCCTACAAGCGCAGTACCGGTAAAAAGGTCTATGATCCGGAGCGGGAGCAGCAGAAGCTGGACACGCTGCGCGGTTATGCCAGTACAGAATTTAATGAGACAGCTGTAGAAGATCTTTTTCGTCAGATCATGTCTATCAGCCGCAAATACCAGTATCAGAAACTGGGACCGGGAGCGGCAACCATTCCCTTTCAGCAGGTGGATGCGCTGGATGTGGATGAAGATACCAGAGTGGTATATTTCGGAGAGCGTGGAGCCTTTTCTGAGCAGGCGATGTTAGAATATTTTGGGGACAGGATCACAGACTTTAATAAGACGACGTTTCGTGATGTTATCGAGACCGTAGCAAACGGTGAGGCAAAATATGGTGTTGTGCCCATTGAAAATACGTCCACCGGAAGCATTACGGACATCTATGATCTGCTGGTAGAGCACGATATTACCATTGTGGCAGAGCATGTGGTTAAGGTGGAGCAGGCTCTTTTAGGAGTGCCGGGAGCAAAGACAGAGGATATTAAGGAAGTTTATTCTCATCCACAGGGACTGCTGCAGTGCGCACCGTTTCTGGAGGAGCACGGGATCCAGGGGATCGAGTATGCCAGCACGGCGGGGGCAGCCAAAAAGGTTGCTGAGGAAAAGGAAAAGACCCATGGGGCGATCGCCAGTACTAGGGCAGCAGAGGTGTTTGGCCTCGATGTGCTGCAGGAGCGGATCAATTACCAGAGTACGAATTTTACCAGATTTATTATCATTTCCAATCAGAAGGTGTTCTTAAAGGACGCCAACAAGATCAGCGTGGCATTTGAGGTAAAACATGTGCCGGGAGCACTCTATAATATGCTGGCAAACTTCTATTATAACGAAATGAATCTTACCAAGATAGAATCAAGACCACTTCACGGAAAGAAATGGGAGTATCGTTTTTTTGTGGATCTGGAGGGAAATCTGAACGAGTCGGCAGTAGAAAATGCACTGGCGACTATGCATGAATGTGCAAGTAATTTGAAAGTGCTGGGAAACTTTGAGACGAAATAAACAGGAAAATGGTGTTGAAATGAAAAAGGGACAGATTGTAGAAGGAATCGTAGAGTGTGTAGACTTTCCCAATAAAGGGACAGTGATCGTAGAGGAGAAAGCGGAGAACGGAGAAATCACAAAGCATCGTGTCGAGGTAAAAGGCGTGATTCCGGGACAGAAGGTGCGTTTATCCGTCAAAAAAGCAAGGAAAGGCAAAGCAAAGGGAATGCTGCGGGAGATTCTGGAAAAATCTTCTATAGAAACGGCAAAGCCGGAGTGTCCGCATTTTGGGACATGTGGCGGCTGCAGCTATCAGACGATTCCTTATGAGAAGCAGTTGGAATTAAAGAAAAATCAAGTGCTGGATCTGCTGCACCCGGTATGTGACGGGATTTCTGATTTTGTCTTTGATGGGATTTTGCCAAGTCCGAAACAGTGGGAGTACCGCAACAAAATGGAGTTTTCCTTTGGGGATGAAGTCAAAGATGGTCCGTTAACTTTGGGACTTCATAAAAAAGGAAGCTTTTATGACATTCTTCATGTGAGCGGTTGCCGGATCGTTCATCCGGATTTCACAAAAATTCTCGATGGAGTCCGCGATTATTGTGCGGAGAACAATCTGCCGTATTATCACAAAAACAGCCATGAAGGAATCCTTCGTCATCTGCTGGTGCGCCGTGCAGAGTCGACCGGAGAGCTTCTGGCAGCGTTGGTCACCTCATCACAGTATGATGACGCCGCAATGGAAAAGCATCTGCAGAATCTGTCCGATATGCTGTTAAAGCTTCCGCTACAGGGAGCTGTTACGGGCTTTCTGCATATCGTCAATGACAGCCTGGGGGACGTGGTAAAAAGCGACGAGACCCATATCATTTACGGAAAAGACTGGTTTATGGAAAATGTGCTGGGATTGCAGTTTCGAATCACTCCGTTTTCCTTCTTCCAGACAAATACAAAGGGAGCAGAGGTGCTTTATCAGCGGGCGAGAGATTATGTGCTGAGGGGGGCAGCAGGAGAGTTGTCCGGTGATGGTGTACAAAGCGGAGAGACAGAGGAATTAGATGGTGCTTGTGATGGTGTACGAAGCGGAGATCCAGCAGAGATGTCTGGTGATTCTGTACCCCAAAGTGGTCTGTCCGGAAAAACGGTCTTTGATCTTTACAGTGGCACCGGAACCATTGCCCAGATCCTTGCCCCTGTGGCAGGTCATGTGATCGGTGTGGAGATCGTGGAGGAGGCAGTGGAAGCCGCCAAAGAAAATGCAGCACTCAATGGCCTGACCAACTGCGACTTTATTGCCGGGGATGTACTCAAGGTGATCGATGAAATTGAAGAAAAACCGGATTATATTGTATTGGATCCACCACGGGATGGAATCCATCCAAAGGCCCTGCAGAAGATCATAGATTACGGCGTGCCGGAAATCGTGTATATATCGTGTAAGCCGACGAGTCTGGCGAGGGATCT
>CAKRHL010000258.1 GCA_934338765.1 uncultured Lachnospiraceae bacterium
TGACACAAGCCATATCCTGCGGATCTGAACCATATTGCTGAACCATCATTTCTATTGTTTTGCGGCCAATCTGACCAACTGTTCCTCGCCAGCCGGAATGAGATGAGGCTACAATACGGTGCTTCGGATCCACAATGAATAATGGAACACAGTCTGCATAAGAGGTTGCAAGCAAAAGCTCCGGAACATCCGTGATCATTCCGTCCACACCTCTTAACTTCTTTTGAATCTCCGTACCGGCGCAATATCCCTCATCCACATACTGAACCATCGTTTCATGAACCTGATCGGATAACACCAGCTTCTCCGCCTCACTGCCAATAGACGCGCAATACCGGCGGTAATTCTCACAGACGTTTTCCCTTGGCTCTCCTCTGTCCCAGCCCAGATTCAAGGACGAAAGATATCCCTCACTGATGCCTCCCAGTCTGGTAGAAAAGGTAAGCTGCAGCCATTCCTGCCGATCAAAGGAACGAAAGTGAAGATATGGCACATCTGCCTCCTCCTCCAAAATCGTTTCTTTGTCATCATAGTAACCGGCATATGGCTTTCCCTCTGCCGCAAATTCTTTTCCGATTTTTCGTATCAGTTCCATAATCTTAATCTCCTGCTACATCAATAAATTGATCAATTCCTATTGGGGCATCCCATGTCGATCATCCGTTCTCTTCTTATCTCCTGCATTATATAAACTCAAATGCGTTCTTGATATGCTCCAGCGTCCCGTCTCCTGATACTGCGATCACATCAAAACGGCAGGCATGATCCATGCCAAATCCACGCTTTTTATAATAATACAGCGTGGTTCGGCATATTTGTCTCTGCTTGGCAGTATTTACCGACTCCAGGGCATTTCCGTATCCGCCCTTTCCCCGGTATCTGCACTCACAGATCACCAGCATGCCTGCCGCATCCTCTGCAATGATATCAATTTCTCCATGACGTCCCGCATGGTAATTTCTTTCCAGGATAATATAGCCCTGTTTCTTTAAATACTCTGCGGCCATATCCTCATAATAACTCCCAATCTCCCGTCGATTATGCATTCCTTCCCCTTTTATTCAACTGCTCCCGGACCCGTTTTTCCGGATGATCCATAACCTTTGCTTTTATATTGTCCATAGCATCTACAAATACAAGTACATCTGCTACCACCTGATAAAGCTCCGGTGGAATATACTCTCCGATCTCAATCTCCCGGAGGCTCCCTGCAAGCTTTTCATCCTTATGTATCGGAATGTCCGCCTCTCTGGCTGTCTTTATGATCTTTTCGGCCACGTATCCCTGCCCCGAAGCTACTACCTTTGGTGCCTGATCTGTCGGCTCATACTCCAGCGCAACTGCCGCTTTCTTTTCCTTATCCGGCCGGTGGAAATATTGAAATCCATCCTTCGCCATGGGATCACCTGCTTTCATCAATAAGCTAAATAAACAGATTCTTAATTTACTGCCCACCAATTTATCTGCTCAGTCTTCCGTACATCCTAATAAAAATTTTTGATAAATGTACGCCTGTGAATCGGACATGGTCCATACTCCTGAATTGCTTCGATATGCATCTTTGAACCATAACCCTTGTGCTTTGCAAAGCCATATTCCGGATAAAGGGAATCATATTCCACCATCATCCGGTCCCTGGTCACCTTCGCGAGAATACTGGCTGCGGCAATCGATACACTTTTGGCATCACCCTTCACTATCCCCACCTGCTTCATCGGCATTGCCGGAATGGTTACGGCATCTACCAGTAGAAGATCCGGAACCACCTTCAGTCCTTCCACCGCCTGGTGCATTGCCTCGTAAGTTGCCTGAAGGATATTGATCTCATCAATCCTTTGTGGCGATACGATCCCTACAGCGCATGCGACAGCTTTCTCCTGTATCTCGTTAAACAGCTCCTCTCTTCTGGAAGCACTGACCTGCTTGGAATCATTGAGGTATAAAATGGAGCAGTCCTTCGGAAGGATTACGGCTCCGGCAACCACCGGTCCCGCCAAAGGTCCCCTTCCAGCCTCATCTATGCCACAGATTGCGATATAATCTGCATATTTCTTTTCAAACTGTTTCATCCCTTCCAGACGTTCCAGCTCAATTTGCAGCCTTTCTTTTTCTTTGACTGTTTTTGCGATCAGATTCTGAACGCCTTTCCTGCTGTCCGAACGATAATATTCCGCCAGCTTTTCCCTGGCATCCATATCTGACGCTGTCTGAAATTCTTCCTTAATATCCCGGATTGATTTCATATTTTTTTCTCCTTACTTCAAACCACCAAAATGATTTAACGGCCATGTACAGATCCATGCCTCTCCCACAATGTCATTTTTGTTTACTAGCCCCACATATGAATTGCGGCTGTCTGTACTCATGTTGCGGTTATCTCCCATCACAAAATACTGATTTTCTCCCAATACCAATGGATTCTCTGCAATTCCGGCCTCATTGATCGTTGTAGAAGAATATTTATCATCTGTCAGCTTCTCGTTATTGATATATACACTGCCATCAATGATCTGTACCGTCTCTCCCGGAAGACCAATGACTCTCTTGATATAATATGTCTTTTCAGTGGAACCACTGTCGTAATTTACAGGAAATACAACAACATCATATCGTTTCGGATCCGTAAAATAATATGACAGGCGCTGGATCACTACACTGTCTCCGTCGGTAAGGGTCGGTTCCATGGATTCTCCCTCTACCGGCGTCTGATATGCTACATAATTTGTCACAAAGGAAGCCAGAAAATAGGCAATTCCAATGCAAAAAGCAATAATAACAATATTGGTCAGCAGATGAGAAGCTTTTCCGGCCTTTTGGGGAATGGCTTCTTTCATGTCCTGCAGTTTTTCGGAAAAACGATTTTGTTCAACAGCCTCTCCCTCCAGCTGGACGATCCGGGCATCGACTGCCTCTCCATCGACCATATCATACATTTCCCCTGCCTCCACAGCTTCTCCCTCCATGGTAGCTGCTGTTTCATGCTTCTTCCGAAGAAAGTCCGATACCTTTTTTCCGATACCGCTTGCTGTTGAAGCTGCCTTATGGGCAAGCTCAGCTCCCTTTTCTGCTGCA
Source organism: uncultured Lachnospiraceae bacterium (assembly GCA_934338765.1). Lineage (GTDB taxonomy): Bacteria > Bacillota > Clostridia > Lachnospirales > Lachnospiraceae > Jutongia. The sequence goes on from CAKRHL010000258.1 coordinate 3,073, forward strand.
AATGACACAGCCGGATTAACGGCAGCCGCAAGAAGAAGCATTGATACAATAGC
>CAKRHL010000259.1 GCA_934338765.1 uncultured Lachnospiraceae bacterium
GGATAAACCTCTCCTCCCGGCTCAGATCCAGAGTCTCCAGGCCAAGCTCATCTAACCGCCTCCGCATTTGCGGATCATTGCCATCCTCATTTAAGGCTTCCCTCATAAAGGTCGACAGGATCTGCTCCACAATATGATCCTCAAACTCCGGCAACCTCTGCCAGACCTTCTCCAACTCCCTGGCCGTTTCGTCCTCCAACAGATCCCGCAGTCCATCGGGAGGCAAAAAGCATATCTGCTCAATCTGTGCGTTCAACTTTTTTAACTTAACATTATAAAGCTTCACGAGCCGGTAATGATTGCGAAGTGCCCTGTAAATAGTCTCGTATCTCTCATCCTCCGGGAGAAGCTTTCGAAATGTCACCGTCACCTTATGACCACGCACTCCATCTACCTGTGCCGTCAATGCATGACGGATCCAATGAGCCATATTCTCCGTCGTCCCATGACGGTGCCGGATCAGTCCGATCGTATCACACCGGTTCGAGTCCTCATCCAACAGATCACTCACTGCAATGACCGCATTTAATGCAGCGATCCGATCCCGGTCAAGTCCCGCCCTGTCAATCAGCGCCTGTGCGGCCTCCGGCATAAAATTTTCTTCCCATGCCCAACATTGATGAGAGGCTGCCATATTGATCACGATCATCATATGGTCCTGCAGCGTCATCCTGTTTTTGCTTTCCCGCTCCTCTTTCCCTCTGCTGCAGTCGTTGTCTTTCTTAATGTCCTCTTTTCTCATGCTGCAGTCCCTTTGAATCTCTTCCTTTAACAAACGAAGCACAAGCCCCTGCAGTCGGACAACATGCGTTTTTCTCACCCAGCCTGCAATATCACCAAAGCCCTTCATATAGGTCCGACGATCCTGCTCCTGCAGATCCTGCGCATCCTGAGACAGCATACCTATATCATGGATCACCAGTGCCAGCAGAAGATATCCTGCTTCCCGCTCCGATATCGTATCGAGCCATTGATCCTCCACTGCCCATTCAGAGGCTCTCCGGACAATACTACAGATGTGCGGCAATGCATGATTGGTAAACTCCGGCATATGACAATTGTCAGCCAGCCGATCCACTGCCTGTATCAGTCTCTGCAAAATAATCGTGTACTGGGGGAATGGAGGCATCATAAAAGCCTTCTGCGCCAATGGGCTCGACATAATATAATCCATCGCCTGGGACAATTCTACATCAAAATCCGGTATCTCTCTCATACAGCTCCTCCTATGGTATCCACGTTCGTAATACTTTCGTCATTACTAATAATATCATACTGTTTCAGGGATGGCAATCGTCTTCCTGCAGATATTCCTCAGATAATTCCGGCTTCTGAGTAATCTCCGAAATTGTCAATTTAAATTCTTAATAGAGATATACTCGTTTTTACTTTTCTTTTATCTCTCCAAATCCCGCTACAATCTTCTCCACCTGCTGCTCTGTCATAGACATTTTAGCTGCTATCTCCGGAATTGTCATGTGAATATCACAATACAAAATCTTAATGCCACGTTCCAGACCCTGCTCAATTCCACGTTCAATTCCCTGCTCAATTCCAGCTTCTAAGCCTTCATTATATTTCTCACGATATTCCTGCTGCAGTGTCATATAATCAAGCCTCCATTTCTCATTTCGGCGAACAGACTGCACCGCATCATCCAGTTCTCTCGTAAACTCATCACTTGCAGCCTGACCATCTATATATTCCAACAACCGTTTCATTTCCGGACTTACATCGTCCATCGTTCCTTTTGTATTTAGAATAATTTTAACGGTCTCGTCTCCAAATGTCAACGACGGATCCTGATCACACAGGTACTCGAAGCTGTACAGATGACGCCCCTGCCCGTAGGGATCAAAAGTACAGATAAAAATGACATAACTCTTTTTTAACTCGTTATAATCTCCGCCCTTTTCCAGGATATTCAGGTCGATCATTCCCTGATAATAACGCATCCGCTTCGCCAGATTACGTTTGATGTGCACCTGCATTTCCATATCAAATACGGTATTCTTCTCATCCTCTACGTAAACATCCAGCCTCACTCCTTTGGCTCCTGCGGACAGGTCGATGGTCTTCTGGCTCTCCGGATACTCCAGCTTGCGGATCTTGATCCCGAGGATCGTTTCTAAAAATGGTTTGCAGTATTTCGGATCACGCATGATCACCCCGAACATAAAATCATCCTGCAACTCTAATTCTTCATATGCCTTTGCCATAATGTAATAAATACCTCCACTCTGCAATACGTTTTTCAGAAATTTTTCATTTCTGATCATGCTGTTTCTGATTGTGCATACCAGCATATCACGCATTGTGTAGTGTTGTCTATTGACAATGTCTCTAAAACATATATAGCTATTTTTATATGGGATTACATAATTATAAATAGAAAATAAAAATTTTATCGTGCAGTTTTTATAGATTATAATTTGATTTTTGGCAATTATTTACAGAAGAATTCTGTCCTTCTGTTTTTCCCGGGTTTCTTCTCCCCCAGCCTCTTGCATCCAGCTTTCACTTCTCTTCTATCTTCCCAAATTTCTCTACAATCTTCTCCACCTGCTGCTCTGTCATAGACATTTTAGCTGCTATCTCCGAAATTACCATGTGAATATCACAATACAATATCTTTGTAATTCTGTCGGAATCAATCGCACTCATATTGACAGGCACAAACCGGTATCGGAACCGAAAAAATTATCCACTGACAAATAGATGTTTTTCTGTCCGGCTTTTCTGCAATCGGCGTTTCCTTTTTGACAATGCCAAGATCCATCAGTGTCTTCAAATATTTCGATATAATTGAATTCTCCTCACCAACCTTCATCTTCACGACAATAAAACCGACTCATTTGCTTACTTCCATTTATTACACTCACAAGTTAGTAACTCGTAAGTGACCTAATTACGAGTATATTAAATCAGATATTTCATAAAGCCAAGAAGAAAAGTATCTCGTTCTCTCGTGAACATTATAGGGTGGTCGTTATATGACCCAATATCCGCTTCTTTTTTTGACCATCACATGGTCAGTTTATTAATGCTCCCCTTTTTTGATGCCATGGAATGAAAACGTGATCAAACTACGCAAACTTGATA
>CAKRHL010000260.1 GCA_934338765.1 uncultured Lachnospiraceae bacterium
CTGTAGCTTCCAGCCAGAGATATCAGTTAAAGGCTGAAAAAAAGGCATGGAAGGATAAGAGTGGTAAGAGCAAAAAGAAAGCAAAAGTGATCAAAAAGGGAAAATCAGCAGATGGAATGGTATTGATCAACGAAGGAATGAAGAAGGGCGACTGGTATAAGGTGAAGCTTACAAAGCGTTCTAAGCTTCGTATCAACATTTCAGCAGCATGTACAGGTGTGGTATCTAATCTGAAGGTACAGATCATTCCTGCTAACCGTCATTATACACTGATCAACAGCACATCATTGATCGGCAATAAGGGTAAGAAGCTTGCTTCCAGAAATACACTTGCTGCAGGCACATATTACATTAAGGTGTCCAAGGTGACAAAATCAGCCAGTGGTGTATACCGTATCAAATTTGTTAAATAACAGATAGATTCAGGCAGACAAAAAGCCCCGGGTCATTTGATCCCGGGGCTTCAATTATTGTGGAAGTGTATTTAATATTCACAGTTACCGGTGGTTCGTGGAAATGGTATCACATCACGGATGTTTGAAATACCGGTGAGATACATGATACAACGTTCAAAACCTAATCCAAAACCGGCATGGCGTGTAGTACCATATCGGCGCAGATCCAGATAAAACTCATAATTCTCAGTATTCATACCTGTTTCTTTCATGCGCTGCAGCAACAGATCCAGATTTTCTTCACGCTGGCTGCCGCCAATGATCTCTCCGATCCCCGGCACAAGACAGTCCATGGCAGCAACGGTTTTTCCATCCGGGTTAAGCTTCATATAGAATGCTTTGATCTCCTTTGGATAATCTGTCACAAAGATAGGACGTCTAAATATTTTTTCCGTAAGGTAACGCTCATGCTCCGTCTGAAGATCGCAGCCCCATTCCACCGGATAGATAAATTCTTCAGTATGCTCCTGTAAAAGCCGGATAGCTTCTGTATAAGTAACATGGGCAAAATCGGCGTTCATAACATGATGAAGACGATCCAGCAGTCCCTTGTCCACATATTGATTCAAAAATTCCATTTCCTCCGGGGCCTGCTCCAGTACATATCGGATAATGTATTTAAGCATATCTTCGGCAACTCTCATGTCATCCTCCAGATCGGCAAATGCCATTTCCGGTTCGATCATCCAGAACTCGGCTGCGTGTCTGGCAGTATTGGAATTTTCTGCCCGGAATGTGGGACCGAAGGTATATATATTTTGAAATGCCATTGCATAAGTTTCCCCGTTTAACTGGCCGCTGACGGTGAGATTGGTCTCCTTGTTAAAAAAATCCCGAGAAAAATCCGGTTGTCCCTGGTCCGTAAGCGGTACCTTATCCAGGTCAAAGGTTGTTACATGGAACATTTCACCGGCACCTTCACAGTCGTTTGCTGTGATCAGAGGTGTATGGACATATACAAAGTCGTTGTCCTGAAAAAATCTGTGTACGGCATAAGCGGCCAGAGAGCGGATGCGGAAAACAGCCTGAAAGGTGTTTGTGCGGGGACGAAGGTGCGGAATGGAACGGAGATATTCAAGAGAATGTCTCTTTTTTTGAAGAGGGTAATCCGGATGGGACGGCCCTTCTATCTCGATGCTTTGCGCCTGAAGCTCAAAGGGCTGCTTGGCATCCGGCGTCGCGATAAAGCGGCCGGTGATGATCAGTGCAGCTCCGATGTTCAGATGACGGATCTGCTCCAGGTTATCTAACGTATTATCATAAACAATCTGTAACGGCCGGAAAAATGTTCCATCGTTGATCACGATAAATCCGAAGTTCTTGGAATCGCGGATATTGCGGATCCAGCCGCATACTTTAATGGTCTGGTCATAATATTTTTCCGGGTGGAGAAATAACTCCCTGATGTGAATCATATGCATAGATGTCTCCTTTTAATGAACTTAATTTTCTTAATAATAGTATGCCCATTTTGTGCCATAAGTCAAGAAAATACAATACATTTTGAGGAATAGTTTTATTGACTTTCAAAGAGGAAAGTAATAAAATAGGTATATGTTTTTTAATTTTGGAGGAGATTATGAAAACAATTTTAATTAGCGGGGAATCCTGCGTGATCGAGAGATTTTTACGCGAAGCAAAGTATGTAGAAGAGCTGGAAATTCTGCGGAGTTTCCAAAAGGAAAAGGAGGCTTATGATCTGGTCAGCAGACAGGAGGTCGATCTGGCAGTCATAGACCTTGACATGAAAGAGACAGATGGAGCTGATATTGGGTGGGAGTTAAAAAAGAGAAATCCGGATATCCAGTTGATCTATCTGACAAGGCAGCAGTGCAATCTCATGAATCTGCTCTCGCTTCATCCGGTGGCGGTTATGGAGGTACCGTTCCGGGAGGGAGAGATCCGTTATGTTGTAGAATCCGCATATTTGCTGTCAAAAAGGAAAAGAAAGCGGATATATGCCAGAACATTTGGACATTTTGATATTTTTGTGGATGGAAAGCCCATTATGTTTAAAAGTGCCAAAGCAAAGGAGTTCCTGGCGTTTCTGATCGACAGACGGGGAGGTACGGTGACAACGGACCAGATGATCAATGTGCTTTGGGAGGACAGGCCGAATGACGAATCAACCCAGAATCTTTGCTGCAAGCTGGTCAAGACACTGCAGAAGGAGCTGCGCGCTGTTGGTGCGGAGGACATGCTCGTTCTGTCCAGAGGAAGCAGGAGTATAAATGTCGACAGCTTTCAATGTGATCTGTATGAGCTGCTGGATGGGAATCAAAAGGTAAAAGCCCAGTATATGGGGGATTATCTGCTTGATTACAGCTGGTCGGAAAGTCAGACAGCATTATTAGACCATTTATTACACGAATAGCTTTGTTTTTTGCCTGAGTGACAATTTTTTTCAATAATTCCATTTCGATTCCTATTTATTGACATATTCTTTCACTTTTTGTTCCATGCTATGGCAAGAGAAGGTTGTAAAATGACGTTGTCAAATAAACTTGAAAAAGGTAAAAAGGAGAAAAATATGGAAAAGAAAGGAATTAAAGTGGTACTTGCTGACAACAATGTACAAGACAGAGAAACCAGGACGAAAG
>CAKRHL010000261.1 GCA_934338765.1 uncultured Lachnospiraceae bacterium
GACCAGTTGATTCACCTAGAATCGTCGGTCCTATCACATTTCCGTCCAGCTGCTGGAGGACAATAATAAAGATCACAAAATAAACACACTGAACCGGATTGACCAAAAGGATCAGAAGGGCACTCGGCACCGCTCCAATATATGGACCAAATACCGGAATCACATTAGTCACACCAACGATCACGCTGATCAGCAATGGGTATGGCAGTTTCAGGATCCACATCACAATAAAACATAACACACCAATGATCGCTGAATCCACGATCTTACCCACAATAAATCCGCTAAACGTATCATTTGTCATGCGGCTGTAATGAAGGATCACATCCGCCTGTTTCTTACCAAATACCGCATAGATCAGTTTTTTCGCCTGAGCCAGAAACTTTTCCTTGCCAAGGAGCAGATAAACAGCCACGATACAGCCGATCATCAGATTATATAATACTCCAAGCACGCTAAACACGCCACTTGCAAACATGGACGCCAGCGAATTAACATTTGGTAAAAGTCCTGTCTGCAGCCATGGGAACAGATCCTTCTGTGTCCATTCATCCAGACTGTCCGTCAGATGAAGCAGTGCATCCTGGAACTGATTGGCAATATAAGGATTATTCATAACCCACTTACTCACCTTATGATAATAATCCTGTATCTGATCCGGCAGAGTATTTACCAATGTAATAATGCTGTTGACCACCTGCGGGATCAGCATCCAGAGCAAAACAGTAATGATCATAAATCCCGTGATCATCGCAAGGATAATACTGACTGCTTTGGTAAACTTCCGGTATCTGACCAGCCTCTTCTCATCCTCCTCCGGAATCTTCCTGCCAAACAGCTTATAAAAACAATTGCTGTAAAATACCATTAATGGATTTACCAGATAGGCGATCACCAGTCCGTAAATAACCGGCATCAAAAGCTTCACCAGTGCCGATGCCGCTTTCCATATAGAGGAGAGGTTCGACAGACAATAAAAAATAATAATCGATATGATGATCACCAAAAACAGACCAAACCAATGGCCCAGTAATCCTCGAAACCTCTTTTTGCTTTTAGACTTTTTCTCTACAAAATCTGGATGAAAGATTTCCTCGATCTCCGGCTCCAATACCTCTTTCTTCTGCTTCTTCTCCATAGAAATGTCCATGCCTTTCCAAACCTCTGCAGTCAGCCGCTGCAGATGAAATATTCTCTTAATCTGAGATAAAACACACTCTATTTTATGATAAACGATTCCCCTGCAAAAAGCAATAGCTGGCTGGAGAAGATTCCCTGTTTTTGAACCATACGATGCAATAGAGCAGTCCCTTGACATTTTATGCCATTTATCACAAAAACCAGGCAAAGACTGATGCTCCGACCACTGTCAGAAGTCCTGCCACAGCAATGGATAACCCAGAGATCGCCCCCTCTGTTTCACCCATTTCCATAGCCTTTGATGTGCCAATGGCATGAGAAGCCGTTCCGATGGCTACCCCCTTTGCGATCGGCTCTGTAATATGAAAGATTTTACAAGCGTATTCTGCCAGGATGCTTCCCAGGATGCCCGTTATAATAATGATTGCCACAGTCAGCGTCACATAACCGCCCAATTCCTCAGAGACACCCATTCCAATCGCTGTAGTGATGGACTTTGGCAGAAGCGTTGTGTATTCCTTATGATTCAGTCTGAAAAACACTGACATAGCCAGAACACTGACGAGACTCGTCAAAACCCCGGAGAAAATTCCGATCATGATCGCCTTAAAATTCTTTTTTAACAGATTCATCTGCTCATAAAGAGGAATTGCCAGACAAACCGTTGCCGGCGTCAGAAAATAGCTGATCACATCAGCACCCTCCTGATATACCCTGTAGTCTGTCCCGGAAATTGTTAAAAACAGCATGATCAGTATGACAGAGATCAGAAGCGGGTTGAAGATTGCCTTACGAAACTTTCTCTGCAGCATCATACCGATACCGTATGACACAAAGCTGATGGCAACTCCCCAAAATACGGAATTCTGCATAAATTCACTCATTCCTTTGCCTCCTCCCCTGTCATAAACTGTGTTACTCTTCCTGCTACCAGCATCACCAGAAGTGTGCTCACCAGAGTGATCACTGCATAAGGAAGCAGCACCGGCATCAGTACATGATACGCTCCTAACAGCCCCACCGCTGCCGGAATAAACATCAGCGGCATTACTTCTATTAAGAAGTATCCCGTCTCCTTCACCTTATCCACAGACAGAACACCAACGGCCAGAGCCGTAAAAAGGATGGCAAGTCCGTAAATGCTTGCCGGAACCGGCAATGGAATCAGACTATGCAGTGCCTCCCCGACCAGAGAGATCAACAAAATAATCGAAAACTGTCGTAAATATTTCACAACAAAAAGCACCTCTTTCTCTTTTGTTTCAAATATATTTTTTTATTAGAAATGCCGTCCGGACAGACAGCGTTTCTTAGATTATACCTATTGGGAGATTTTGTCAATAAATGAAATAAATTAAAAAAATTAAAAAAAGGGGGTTTTCAAATGAATTAATTTGTGTTATAGTACCTAACAGTTGGATAATGAACGGAACAAGGGTGTTCTCATTACTTGTAATGAGTACGCCCTTTTTTACTAATCAGACTGACAGAAATGTTTCGTCCAACTCCTCATGAGACGGTCAATGACATCGGGGAATGACACAAGAAGGACCGCCTCATAAAAAAATTAGTCAGTTGACGATGAAAGGATGGTAGGAATTATGGAACAAAACGTAATTGAGCAGGTTTTCGGAAAAGACGTGTTCAACGATGAGGTAATGAAGGAAAAGCTGCCTAAGGATGTTTACAAATCATGGAAGAAGACTCTGGAGAATGGCGAAGATCTGAATCAGGATATCGCAAATGTTGTGGCACATGCCATGAAGGAATGGGCACTGGAGCACGGCGCTACTCATTATACCCATTGGTTCCAGCCGATGACAGGTATTACTGCAGAGAAGCATGATTCTTTCTTAAGTCCTGCATCTGACAGCAAGCCGGTTCTGGAATTCTCCGGTAAGGAGTTGATCAAGG
>CAKRHL010000262.1 GCA_934338765.1 uncultured Lachnospiraceae bacterium
CCCTCCGGCAGTCTGCAGTTCCATACCCAGAGCAGATTGTCCAGATGACATTCATTCACATAATAATCATACATCAGCAGATACAGATCTCTGGCAACCTCCGGTCCCTTAGACCCCCACCAGAACCAGGTTCCGTCTGACTCATGAAACGGTCTCCATAGAATTGGAATTTTTGCCTCTTTAAACTCCTCAAGATAACCGGCGATCACCTTCATATCGTGATAAAACGCCTCCCGCTCCGGCGTTCCTTCGACCAGTACCTTTGCCGGATCAAAATCAGTATGCTCCGCATAAAAGCTTTTGTCCCGGCCTCCCAGAGGAGAAAACCAGTGAAAGGAAAATGTTACAATTCCATCGGATTCCTTTGCCCATTTCATAGCCGTTTTTAACGTGTCCCTGTTTTCATACACCTCAGTAAGACATGCCTCCCCGGCATCTGCCTCATTAATATTCGGAGAATATGCCAGAAGCTCAAAACCTCTGAGCTTAGGCTGCTTTCCGGTAATCTCCCTGATATATGTAATCTCCTCCATGGGATTTGTCTGGGTATGCTGTCCCGTAATAATCCCACGTCCTGCCGTCTGTTCCAGATAATTTAAAAGAGCTGCTGCCTCCGGGGAAGCATTTTGATTGACCGGTTTCTGCATTTTGGGATACCTCCTTATCACATTGTGTCCGCATTTTCGGACACATCATCTTTTAAGATAAATTTGTGGATCACCTTTGCCACGCCATCCTCATCATTGGAGGCTGTCACATAATCTGCTGCATCCTTTACCACCGGCTGGGCATTCTCCATGGCCACTCCAAGACCGGCATATTTGATCATAGACAGATCATTAAAACCATCTCCGCAGGCGATCATATCTTCCCTTTTATTTCCTGTCATTTTACAGAAACGTTCCAGAGAAGCCGCCTTGTCAATGCCCTTTGGAGTGATCTCCACAAAAAACGGCTCACTTCGGCTGATACAAAGCTTGTCCCCAAACTTTTCGGCATAGATCTTCTCGGCCTCCGCTGCCATCTCCGGCTCAGCTGTTCCCAGACATTTATTCAATGGGAAATCTACATGATCCTCGACCTTTTCCATCTGCTTCACGGGCAGATGATTGATATTCTTCTCCACATCTATATACTCATCATAATGCATCCCTGTGATGATATTATTATCCTCATCATAGGAAAGCAGACCAATATCCAGCTTTCTTGCCAGAGAGAACAGTTCCGGCACAAGCTCCGGCGGCAGTGTTTTCTGGTAGATCACCTCATCGCTGCTGCAATCCGTGATCTTTCCACCATTAAAGGACAAAATATATCCTCCATGCTCCTTTAATTTTAACTCCTTTGCCAAAGGCGTGATCCCTGCTGTGGGACGCCCGGATGCAAGGACCACGGTATGCCCCTTCTCCTGCATCTCCATCAGTGCCGCCTTTGTCTCCGGCGTGATCTTCTTTTCTGAATTGGTCAATGTGCCATCTAAATCCAGCACCAATACTTTTTTATCCATTTCTATTCCCGGTTCCTTTCTCACCCTACGCAAACTGACTGTTATACAGATTTGCGTAGAATCCGTTCTGTGCAAGCAGGCTTTCATGGCTGCCCTGCTCAATAATGTTACCATCCTTCATCACCAGAATAATATCGGCATTTTTGATCGTTGACAAACGATGTGCCACGATAAAACTCGTTCTTCCCTTCATAAGCTTTTCGAAGGCTCTCTGGATCCGTATCTCCGTACGGGTATCGATCGAAGATGTTGCCTCATCCAGTATCAGCATCGGAGGCTGGCAAAGCATAACTCTTGTAATACATAATAACTGCTTCTGTCCCTGGGAAAGATTATCTCCATCCTCACGAACCACCGTATCGTAGCCCTGTGGCAGACGTTTAATAAAGCTGTGGGCATGAGTTGCCTTTGCTGCCGCAATGATCTCCTCCTCGGTCGCATCCGGTTTTCCCATGATAATGTTATCCCGGATCGTCCCATCCTTAAGCCATGTCTCCTGAAGCACCATACCGATATTGCTTCGCAGGCTGGCTCTTGTCATATTGCGGATGTCGGTGCCGTCCACTGCGATCACACCCTTATTCACATCATAGAAACGCATCAGCAGATTGATGACTGTAGTTTTTCCACATCCGGTTGGTCCGACGATCGCCACACGCTGTCCCGGCTTTACGGTAAGGTTAAAATCCCGGATCAGCTTCTGTTCCGGCACATAGGAGAAGGAAACATTTTTCAGTTCCACCGCCCCCTTCACCTGTGTCAGCTCGATCGCATCCGGCTTGTCCGGCTCCTGCGGCTCTGCCTCCATCAGTTCAAACACTCTGGCAGCACAGGCGATCGCATTCTGCAGCTCGGTAATGACACCGGAGATCTCATTAAACGGCTTGGTATACTGGTTTGCATAGCTTAAGAAGCTGGTGAGTCGTCCCACAGACAGCATTCCGTGAATGGCAAAAAATGCACCCACAATACCGACTCCCGCATAAACCAGATTGTTGACAAAACGTGTGGCCGGGTTGGTAATAGATGAAAAGAAGGTGGCTCTCAGAGAATACTTCTCCAGTCTGCCGTTGATCTCATCAAACTGCTCCAGAGAGCGTTTCTCGTGGCCATATGCCTGTACCACTCTCTGATTGCCGATCATCTCGTCGATCAAAGCCGTCTGGGCTCCTCTTTCCTTTGACTGCATTTGAAACATGGTGTAGGACTTTTTGGCAATAAAGCCTGCCACAAAAAAGGACAATGGAGTCACCAGAATCACCACAAGCGTGATCCATACATTGATCCGCAGCATAAACACCAGAGTCCCAACAATCGTCATCACACCGGTAAATGCCTGGGTAAATCCCATCAGAAGACCATCGGCAAACTGATCCACATCTGCGATCACACGGCTTACAATATCTCCTGCCGCATGGCCATCCAGATACTTCAGAGGCACGATCTGGATCCGGTCCATGGCATCCTTCCGGATATCCTGAACCACATGATAAGTAATATAGTTATTGCAGATATTCATGATCCACTGTGCCACAC
>CAKRHL010000263.1 GCA_934338765.1 uncultured Lachnospiraceae bacterium
ATTGAGCACTGCCTTCTTCTGGAGTTCTTTACCAAGAAGGGTATCGGAACAGCCATCATCGATACAGAGGGCGGACTTTACGATAACGAACGCATTTAATTGATCTATCACGATAGCCTCTGCGATAACGCAGATATCTGATTTCATAACAGAAAGAACGGAGGATGAATATGGATATTCAAAAAGCAGATCAGCATTTTATACATACTTACAATCGTAAAATAACATTTGTCAAGGGAGAGGGCATGTATCTTATTGATGATGCCGGCAAAAAATATCTCGACATGGGCGCCGGTATTGCCGTTTCTGCTCTTGGCTACAGTAACGACGAGTACAAACAGGCATTGAAGGATCAGGTAGACCAGCTGATCCATATCTCCAATCTCTACTTTAATGAGCCGGCCGTTAAGGCTGCCGGTTATCTCTGTGAGGCCTCCGGCATGGACCGTGTCTTTTTTACCAACAGTGGTGCAGAAGCGATCGAGGGTGCATTAAAGCTGGCACGTAAATATGTCCGTACCAAAAATCCTGACAGCAAGGGTGAGATCATTGCCATGGAACATTCCTTCCACGGACGTACCATGGGAGCTCTGTCCGTAACGGGTACAAAGCATTACAGAGAACCGTTTGAGCCATTGATCGGCGGCGTTTCTTTCGCACAGTATAACGATCTGGACAGTGTCGAGACTCTGATTACTCCGGATACCTGTGCTATTATTATGGAATCTCTGCAGGGAGAGGGCGGTATCCATCCTGCCTCAGAGAAATTTATGAAAGGTGTCCGCACCCTTTGTGATGAGAAGGGCATTGTACTGATCCTGGACGAGATTCAGTGTGGTATGGGCAGAACCGGAAAAATGTTTGCATTCCAGCATTATGGGATCCAGCCGGATATCATCACCAGCGCCAAGGCTCTGGGCTGCGGCGTACCGGTAGGTGCTTTTGCTGCCAGAGAGGAGATTGCACAGGCTCTTGTTCCGGGAGACCATGGAACAACCTATGGTGGCAATCCTCTTGCCACTGCCGCAGTCTGCAAGGTATTTGAAATCTTCAAAAAGGATCATATTGTAGAGCATGTAAAAGAGCTGACTCCTTATCTTCGCGAAAAACTGGAAGACCTTGCTGCAAAGCATACATCTATTACAGAGGTTCGTGGTATTGGTTTTATGCAGGGAATCGAAGCCACGATTCCTGCAGGTGATATCGTAAGTGCCGCTCAGGAAAAGGGACTGATCCTTATCTCCGCCGGTACCAATATTATCCGTATCGTTCCTCCTCTGATCGCAGAGAAGGAGCATATCGACGAAATGTGTCGTATTCTTGATGAGATCTTTACCGAAAAGGAAGTATAAACTATAATAGAATCAATGACGATTACAAACGGGTCAAATAAAGACCCGTTTGTTTTGTGTATATATCTTTTTATTATGGGAAAACTTACTAAAACGAAGGGAGGGTTTTCTATGTGGGGAATGATCATTTCTTTGATTTCCGGTGTTCTGATGAGTGTACAGGGGGTATTTAATACAGAAGTAACAAAGCAGACCAGTGTCTGGATCTCCGCTGCATTTGTCCAGCTTACAGCATTGATCGTCTGTATTGCAGCCTGGTTTCTGACCGGAAGGGATGGACAGATCGCCGGTATCATCCGTGTACATCCACGTTATATGCTGCTGGGAGGTGTCATTGGTGCCTTTATCACATATACCGTCATCATCGGTATGAACCAGCTTGGTCCGGCCAAGGCTGTTATGCTGATCGTTGCCGCCCAGTTGATCGCAGCCTATCTGATCGAGGTTTTCGGACTGTTCGGAGTGGAGCGTATAGGCTTCGACTGGTTAAAGCTTTTGGGAACAGCGCTCTTTTTGGCGGGCATAATAATTTTTAAGAAAAATTAATAATTTTTTTCCAAGTGCCTATTGTTTTTTTGACAGGAATCGTTAGAATAGAAATAGGTTCGCATTTATTATGACGTATATCTGCTATGAATTCAATTCGTAGGAGGTTATATGAAACGTCAAACATTGATCACAATAGGAATATGCATTGGTTTTCTGGTGTTATCCGGCTGGTTCTATTTGAGATCCTCAGCAGGATCAGCCCCAAACACACAGGAATGGTCATACAGTCCGGAGTCACCATCCCCGTCTCTGTCGGGAGATGGACGATCCGCAGGAGGGGATACTGCCGATAAAGGGGAATGTGCAGTATATATCTGTGGTGCTGTGAAAAATCCCGGTGTTTATCGTTTTTCCGGGGACGCCAGAGTCTGTGATGCCGTAGATGCAGCAGGAGGCTTTCGCAAAAAAGCGGACCGTGCCGCGATCAATCAGGCACGGTCACTGCAGGATGGGGAACAGATTACGATCCCACGCAAAGGCAAAACCTCCGGTTCAAAAAAGAAAAAAACTGTCGGGGGAGACAGTGGATCCGGATTGATCAATATTAATCAGGCAAATCTGACGGAATTGATGACACTCACCGGGATCGGCGAAGCAAAAGCGCAGTTGATCATCGACTACCGCACAGAAAACGGAAGCTTTGCTTCCATTGAAGATATTATGAAGATTTCCGGTATTAAAGAGGGGATTTATAACCGGATCAAAGATCAGATCACAGTGTAAAAGAATCAATGAAAGGTTTAGGGGGAGCGTTATGGCGAGAAAGGTTCTGGTTGTTGACGATGAAAAGCTTATTGTAAAAGGAATCCGTTTCAGTCTGGAGCAGGATGGCATGGAGGTAGATTGTGCCTATGACGGACAGGAGGCATTAGACCTGATCCATAAAAATGAGTATGACGTGGTACTGTTAGATGTCATGCTGCCGGTTCTTACCGGTTTTGAGGTCTGCCAGCAGGTACGGGAGTTTTCCGATGTACCGATCATTATGCTGACAGCAAAGGGGGATGATATGGATAAGATCCTGGGACTTGAGTATGGTGCTGATGATTATATCACCAAACCATTCAATATCCTGGAGGTAAAAGCAAGGATCAAAGCGATCATCCGGCGCAGCAATGCAGGTC
>CAKRHL010000264.1 GCA_934338765.1 uncultured Lachnospiraceae bacterium
ATCGACATCACACTTACTCAAGTCCATAGGATACGATTCCCGTACCCCGTCTTCTGTATTCTACACCGGCAATCTCATCCTGAACAGACACATGTTTTCCATTTACCGTGATCTCTGTCCCCGGATGCACCCTTTTCAATATGGTGATACTGGCGTCATTTGTTTTACTCATCTGATCCACCGTCTCCTGCTTGCGCTTCATGATCTCGTTGAGACGGGTATCTTTTTCAATCTTTGCTCTGGTGAGCTTTAATTTCTTTTGCTGCAGATCCGGTGTCGGCGAAGTCTCCAAAAGCTTGTTGATCTTTTTCAATGCATCCAGGATCTTTTCCACTTCTCCCTGAATCTGCTGCCGGCTTTTCTCATGCTGCATCAGCAGGGCAAACAGGTTATCCTCCATACCGGCACAAAGCTCCGTTTTTACCTCTGCCATATTGCCTGCCACCATGATCTCTATACTATGGAGTGCCGAAACGCTTCCTCCGATAATAGCACCAAACCGCCCGGATACCTTCACATCCTTTCCACAGGTGATCTGACAGTTCATAATGGCATTGGCCGCAACATTTCCGTCGCAGTCAATAAATGTCTGCTCAAAAAATTTGCCGGAAACATCGCCCTTTGCAGCAACCTTTCCCTGTCCGTTGCCCTGCATGCCGTTTTTCAGGACTACATCCTTACCTGCCACCAGTGTGGCAGCCTCCACATATCCATCTACAATAATGCTTCCCTTTTCGGAAGTCACTTTCATCCCGGACAGTACATTGCCCCGGATCCGGATATCTCCGATAAAATGAACATCTCCCGTCGTGGTGTATGATACATCACTGTCCAGTGTCAGCTCCGCACTGATATTCAGAATATCATTTTGATACGTAGCCTTGCCGGTCAGCTTGGCGGTATAAACCAGATTGTCCGGTGAGAGCTCGAAGCCCTTGCCTCTCAGCCGCGCAAGATCCCTGCCATTACGTCCCGGCAGGATCTGTCCCAGTACATTCATCCCATCCTTTGCCTTCTGCGCCGGATGATAATGCACGATCTCCTGCCCCTCCCCTACGGATGGAACCTGACCACAGGAAGTGTAATCTACGGATCCATCCTTGAGGATCTTCGGACGGGTATCCACATGGATAGGAAAAAGAAACTCAAACCATCCATCCTTCCCATCCAGCGGCTCCTCCCCTCTGGCAACGGCAAATCGCTCATAGTACCGTTTTTCGGACACTGCCTTTTGCAGAACATCCTCCAGAACACCATGCTCTACACCTGCCGCTTTCAGAAGAATCTTTAATTCATCCATTTTGTACTCCTGATCACGTTTCTCCGGCGTCAGAGTGATGTATGCCGCCATATCGTCCTCAGAGATCTCTACCTGAACTTCTCCAAAATCATTTTTTTCCACCTTCTCCATAAAATCCCCCCTGCCTTACGCAATGTATGCTCCTGTCATGAACAGACTTCTATCTGCGGTACATTATTTCTCCAGTGCCTTTAACTCTTCCTCAACCTTTGTCATCATACTTGTATATTTCTCTAATTTTTCCTTTTCCTCTGCGATCTTGCTCTCCGGAGCCTTGCTCATAAACTTCTCATTGTTAAGCATACCGTTGACACGCTTAAGCTCTCCCTCGAGACGCTTCTTCTCCTTGGTCAGGCGTTCCTTTTCCTTCTCAAAATCAACAAGATCCGCAAGGGGCATGTAGATCGTTGCCTTTGGAATAACAACAGATACTGCATTATCCTCGATACCTGTCTTATCCATCTGAACGAAAAGCTCAGAAGCATAGATCATATGCTCATAGGCATCTCTGCTGCCCTCCAGCACCTTGCAGGTTGCCTCGTCGTCTGCAACGATATAAACCTGTGCCTTGCGGGAATTGGCTACATTCATCTCGGTACGGATATTACGGATACCGCGGATAACGTTCTTGATATTCTCTGCCATTTCCTCGGCTGCCGGATTATTCCACTGCTCCTTGTACTCCGGCCATGAAGAGATCATAATGGACTCTTCCTCTGACTGGATCGTACAGAAGATCTCTTCTGTGATAAACGGCATATACGGATGAAGCAGCTTCAGAGAATCGATCAGCACCGTACGGAGTGTCCAGAATGCTGCATTGGCAGAAGCAGGATCCTCCCCCTTTGCAAACAGTCTCGGCTTTACGATCTCAATATACCAGTCACAGAACTCGGTCCAGATAAAGTCATTGATCTTCTGTACGGCGACTCCCAACTCGTACTTCTCCATATTCTCGGTAACTTCCTTCGCCAGGGTATTTACCTTGGAAAGGATCCATTTATCTGCCTCTTTCAATTCATCATATGCAGGTTCGGTGATGGTATTGTCACCAAGATGCATCATAATGAAACGGGACGCATTCCATACCTTATTGGCAAAGTTACGGCTTGCCTCTACACGCTCCCAGTAGAAACGCATATCATTACCCGGTGCATTTCCTGTAACCAGCGTGAAACGAAGGGCATCTGCACCATACTTATCAATAACCTCCAATGGATCAATACCATTGCCAAGGGATTTACTCATCTTACGTCCCTGGGAATCGCGGACAAGTCCGTGGATCAGTACCGTATCAAACGGAACCTTGCCGGTGTGCTCCAGTCCGGAGAACATCATACGGATTACCCAGAAGAAAATAATATCATATCCTGTTACAAGTGTGCTGGTTGGATAGAAATAATCCATCTCCTCGGTATTATCCGGCCAGCCAAGGGTACTGAACGGCCACAGTGCGGAAGAGAACCAGGTATCCAGTGTATCCGGATCCTGACGCATCGGCTTACCGCATTTTGGACAATTACAGCTGCTTTCCTTTGTTACAACCATCTCTCCGCAGTCATCACAGTAAAATGCCGGAATCTGATGTCCCCACCAGAGCTGACGGGAAATACACCAGTCACGGATATTCTCCAGCCAATGATAATACGTCTTATCAAAATGTGGTGGTACAAACTTGGTATCTCCGTTCTTGAC
>CAKRHL010000265.1 GCA_934338765.1 uncultured Lachnospiraceae bacterium
GCCTGGAAGGGGACGATGCCAAATTATTTGTTTGGCAGTATGGCAGGAATTCTGATGTTTATGCTGGTACGTTATCTTATTGTAAAGAAAACGTCATTTGAAAGATTATATCTGGGATGCGGATTATTGATGGGGGCAGTACTGGCAATTCTGCTTCCGCTGCATTTGAATGTATCGTGGGACGATCAGATCCATTTTAATTATGCCGTATGTTTTTCTCATGGCAATCGAAATTTTCAGTCCATCGCAGAGAATGATTATTACAACAGTTGTTTTCAGCAGTACATGAAGGAACTGGGAAATTCGGATCGCAAAACCCTATCAGCTGTTCTTGATGACAAAAAGGCGGATCACGGATATGTGGAAGGTGAGATTGGAGTCTTGCAGCTTTATAAGGTGATCGTATATCTCCCGGTGGCAGTTACCCTGCTTCTGGCGAGAGGCCTCGGAATTCCGGTAAGCATTTATATTATATTAGGACGTATGGCATCCATATTATTTTATGTGTACATTATTTATCGGGGAATGAGACATTTGAAATCCGGCAAAGTTGTTATGGCAACCGCTTCCATGGTTCCAATCGCATTATTTGTTTCTGCAAATTATAATTATGATTACTGGCTGATTGCTTTGATATCGTACTCTTTTGCAAGGCTGATCGGAGAATACCAGAGACCGGAGGAGGTAATCACATGGAAGAGCCTCGCCGTGATAGTAGGAAGCTTCGGGATCGCCAGTGTGGTTAAGCCGGTCTATGTACCATTGCTTGGACTTTTGATGTTTCTTCCGAAGTCAAAATTTAAAACAAAAAAGAACTGGTATCTGTATATCGGCTTTTTCGTTGTTCTCATATTGGGAATGGCGGCCGTGATCGGGAAACTGGTATTTGGAGGCGGTCTTGGCAGCGGAGACGTGCGTGGTGGCGAGGCTGTTGATGCGGCGGCACAGATCCAATATATTATCAATCATCCAAAGACCTTTATGCAGACATTAATGACCTTTATGAAAACATATATATCCCCGGCGAGTATCAAGCTGGATCTGGTGGATACGGCGTACATTCCTCGTAAGGAATGGTTGGGAAGCTGGGTATTTGTATGGCTTATCCTGGCTGCGTTTTTTGACCGGGACCGGGATATCAACCGCAGGATCAGTTGGATGCCGAAAGCTGCAGTGGTGTTGCTTGCCTTTGTATGTGCCTGTGCTGCAGCGGCTGCAATGTATATTGTCTTTACTCCGGTAGGTGAGGGTAATATATATGGATGTCAGGGAAGATATCTGCTGCCAATTCTATTTCCTCTTATGGGTGTATTATCTTCGATCCGTTTTCTGGTCATTCCATTAAAGGACGGGAAAAAACGGTGGATGGAGATCGTTGCGATGACGGGAAGTGTGATCATGGCAGGTATCATGATGACAAGCTTTGTTTAATGAAGAGAGGAACGAAATGGAACAGAAAAAAGGACAGTTGGCTGCTGTTGAAATGTTAAAAAAGAGCGTTCAGAATCATCAGATGATACTGAAGCTTGCAAAAAACGATTTTAAAACAAGATATGCGGGTTCCTATTTTGGAATATTTTGGGCATTTGTTCAGCCGATCGTGACCATATTATTGTATTGGTTTGTATTTCAGATCGGATTTCGCTCCCAGCCGGTAGGGGATTATCCCTTTGTGCTGTGGCTGACAGCAGGACTTGTTCCCTGGTTTTATTTTTCCGATGCATGGAACGGTTCGACGGCAGCTTTGATCAACTACAGTTTTCTTGTAAAAAAGGTCGTTTTTGATATTGAAATATTACCGGCGATCAAAGTGGTTGCAGCATTTTTGATCAATGTCTTTTTCACGGTGTTCATGTTGTTTATGTTTATCGTGAATGGGCATATGCCATCCATTCATGCATTGCAGTTAATATATTCCCTGTTTTGTATTACCGTTTTTTCCTGGGGACTGGGCTGTTTTACGTCAGCCGTTGTGGTTTTTATCCGGGATCTTGGACACTTTTTGGGGGTTGCCCTGCAGGTTTTGATGTGGCTGACACCGATCATGTGGAATTTTGATATGATTGACAAGTATCCGAAGCTGCAGATGCTGATGAAGGTGAATCCGGTATTTTATATTATACAGACATATCGTGATGCCGTATTTGACGGTCCATGGTTTTGGCAGCGTACGGGATGGACAATATATTTCTGGGTGCTGACGGTTGTTGTGTTTATTGTGGGGGCGGAAGTCTTCCGTAAACTGAAACCGCATTTTGCGGATGTATTGTAAAAACGATATTTGATGGTCTACGATAATGTGGCAGGAGGAAATGCATGGAAACAAAGATGGAGACGGGGGAAATCAGGATCCGTGATCTGACGAAGGTATATCATTTATATGAAAAAAATACAGACCGCATAAAGGAAACATTCTTGAAAAAAAGATATTCCAAGGATCATTATGCACTCAACCATATTGATCTGGATATCAAAAAGGGTGAATCGGTGGGGATTGTCGGAACCAATGGTTCCGGAAAATCGACGTTGTTAAAGCTGATCACAGGGGTAGTTTCACCATCAGAGGGAGAGTTGAAGACCCAGGGAAAGATTGCTGCATTATTGGAATTGGGAGCCGGTTTTAACCCGGAGTATACCGGTCTGGAGAATATATATCTTAATGGAACCATGATGGGCTACACCGAGAAGGAAATGGAAGAAAGGGTGCCGGAGATCATTGAATTTGCGGATATCGGCGATTTTATCTATCAACCGGTAAAAACATATTCCAGCGGAATGTTTGCGAGACTGGCATTTTCCGTGTCTATTAGTGTGGAACCGGATATTTTGATCGTGGACGAAGCCCTTTCTGTTGGGGATACCCGTTTTCAGGTCAAATGTATTGATAAAATGACTGAATTGAGAGATAAAGGAACCACCATTTTATTTGTAACTCATTCGATTGAGCAGATCAAACGATTTTGTACACGAACCATATGGATCCGGGATGGAC
>CAKRHL010000266.1 GCA_934338765.1 uncultured Lachnospiraceae bacterium
GTCTTTGCCAAGGGAAGCCAGGTGACAGAGCTTCCGAAGGAGCTGTTTGGAAGCAGCAAAGCGGCTACAAACAAGATCACATATGCAGATCTGGTGCTTCAGTCAGTGCAGCTTCCGGATGGACTGGAGAGCATCGGGGAAGACTGCTTTGGCAATTGCTGGGCCCTGGAAACCATTGGATATACCAATAAAATGGTAAAGGGAGAGCTTCATTTTCCGGAAACTTTAACGACTATCGAAAAGAATGCGTTTGAGAGTACAGGCTTTTATGAGATCACCGCATATGATGACGATGGCGTAGGTTATGCGGCTAAGTATTGTGTTCCGGTTTATCCGGCAGGATATAGCACCGTATATATTCCGGATTCTGTTACATCAATTGGAGAGGGAGCTTTCCAAAACAGCCGTATGCTGAAAGAGATTTATTTCGGTGATGGTCTGACAGAGCTTCCGGCAAATGTTTGTGCAGGTTGTGGATCTTATCCTTACAAAGAAAATACAACCAATAAAATTTCAGAAAAAGACTGTCTGGTAACGCCAACTCCTCTTCCGTCCGGAGAGACAGGAGACTTGGGAGAAACGACATATGACCCGATCAAATTTATCGGATTAAAGTCTGTAAAGCTTCCTAAAAATGTAGAGGTCATTGGAAATAATGCATTTAAGGACTGCTATGCATTAGAGGGCTTTTATGATGAGGATTCCAAAACTGTAAACGGTGAGTTTACCGGCAAGCTGGTAGAGATTGGAAACAGTGCATTTATGTCATGTAAGAGTCTTGGCAGCATTACGATCCCGACATCTTTAGAGACGATCGGAGATTCAGCATTTGC
Source organism: uncultured Lachnospiraceae bacterium (assembly GCA_934338765.1). Lineage (GTDB taxonomy): Bacteria > Bacillota > Clostridia > Lachnospirales > Lachnospiraceae > Jutongia. The sequence continues at coordinate 834 of CAKRHL010000266.1, forward strand.
ACAGACTTCACAGGACATCAGCCAGAGCGTCACATCCTTAAGTACCGGCAAAACAGTATCTTATTATAAGCAGTATACAGGACTTCGCAGTGTAGATTTCCTGGCAGCACAGAATTTAAAGAGCATTGGTAAAAATGCATTTCAGAGATCCAATCTGACAACCATTAATTTTAAATCCAATAAATTGGAGGAATTGGCGGAAGGAATCTGTGAGGATTGTTATAATCTGGGAACGGTTGTAATTCCGGATAGTGTAAAGAAGATTAATCAGAATGCATTTAGAAATACATACAAGCTTTCAAGTGTAACAGGTCCCCTTTCGGCAGAATGGTCTGATAAGATTTTTTCCGGTGTGGCCGGTTATGCCAAGAGCACAGTAACTATTCTTGCAAATAAGGCGACAGAGGAAAAGAATATATATTATCAGCAGGAAAATGCTGTAGATTTTAACTGTGTCAAAAACTTTAAGGATATGACCATCACCGTTACGGATGAGGCGAAGAGCAAGGATGATAAGACAAGTGATCTGTTAAACCATGATTCCAATGAGTTTGTTAAGGTGAAAAAAGAGGAAACGGAAACAGGTCAGTTTCAGGCGATCAGTATGTATGGTAAGGCAATGGGAGATGCCAAGGTGCGTGTATCGGGAACGATCCGTCTGGAGGGTGATATTCACGCAGAGAACAATACCACATCATTAAATGATGCCTGTCTCGTATTACAGGTGTCACAGCTGTATAATGTCCATGTGACAGGAAACCCGATCGATGTGTTACAGTTTTCTTCTGATAAGCTGGCGCAGGAGGCAGGAGATCCTGTACTTTATCTGGAGTACGGTTCTAAAAATCCTGTCAATCTGAAGGCTTCTTATATTGCGGAGGACAGTAGTCAGAATACCACAGATTCTGTGGAGTGGAGTATGGATAATACAGAGGTGGCTTCTATTGATGGAACACCGCTTCCGGCAGAGACAACGACTCCGGATGGAAAAAAACAGGGAGAGTCTAAGGTCAACATACTTCCAAACTCTTTAGGGGATACTAAGGCTGTTGTAAAGAGCAGCTCAGGAAAGACGGGAGAATGTAAGATCCGCGTAAGAATTGCCATGGACCGTATTTCTGTATCAAGACGCAATGTTGGCATTGATGTGGGAAAAGAGTTTTCCCTTTCTGTAGATGAAAATAATTACAGCAAGGACAATGCGGCTCTTCTGGAGGAGAATCCGGGATATCAGGATGTTTATCGTTTTTCTTCCAGCGATGAAAAAGTTGCAACAGTAGACGCCGTTACAGGAACTGTAAAAACAGTGGGAGAGGGAACTGCTGTTATCAAAGTAACAAGTCTGGTCAGTGGGAAGAGTGATTCCTGTACCGTAAAGGTGCAGGAGGGATATATTCCGCCTGCAGATTCCGTGCAGCTTTCTGAGACAGATCTGAAGCTGTTTGTCGGGGATGATGCTGTAAAATTGACAGCAGAGGTATTCCCGGAGGAATCTGTTCAGAAGGTAGAATGGAGCAGCAGCGATGAGAGCGTTGCAACAGTATCTGATGGTACTGTGAAGCCTTTAAAGGCAGGAAAAGCTGACATTACAGCAAAGGCAGAAAACGGAAAGAGCGCGGTATGCCATGTTGTAGTAAATACACATGTTGATACGGTTTCCTTGGATGAGAAAGAAATGACCATGTACACCGGTCAGGTTGTTACCTTAAAGGCACAGGTACTGCCGGAAGATGCAACAGACAAAAATCTCAGCTGGTCATCCGGTGATGAAGCCATTGTAAAGGTCGATGCAAGTGGCCGCGTGACAGCAGTGGCACCAGGAACAGCATCCATCACGGCAGAGACAGTTGATGGAAAGAGTGCATCATGCAAGATCACCGTGCTGGTACCGGCAGAATCCGTGAAGCTGTCACAGGAACAACTTGTGATCAATGTAGGTGAGCAGGCAGCGCTTACTGCCAGTGTATTACCGGAGGATGCAAGCCAGAGTGTAGAATGGACCAGCAGTGATGCATCGGTAGCAACTGTTGCAGGTGGCGTTGTTACCGCAGTCAAGGAGGGCTCAGTAAGTATTACGGCCAAGACGGCTAACGGAAAAACAGCTGTTTGTAAGGTACAGGTAA
>CAKRHL010000267.1 GCA_934338765.1 uncultured Lachnospiraceae bacterium
AGATCTTTCGCATGCGGTTGACGTGTTTTTCGAAATATCCGTCACGGATAAAACGTGTCAGAATGGCCTGATCCACGCGGGATACCGTGCAGGAATAGTGGCCGCAGATCAGTCTGTATTGTGCGAGAAGCTCCGGGGGAAGGATCATATAACCTACGCGGATCGCAGGTGCGATCGCTTTCGAGAAGGTACCGATGTAAATAACACGGAGATTGTCCATACCCTGCAGGGCCGGGATCGGTCTTCCGCGGTAACGGAACTCGCTGTCATGATCATCCTCGATGATATACCGGTCCGGTGATGATTTCGCCCAGCCAAGCAACTCCAGCCGCCGTCCGTAAGGCATAACAACTCCCATAGGGAACTGGTGGGATGGTGTGACATAAACAAGTGAGCTTGCGGGAGAGATGGATGCCGTAGTCAGTCCGTTTTTGTCAAGAATACCGGGAGAGATGGTCAGCCCGTTATTATGAAAGATATGTGCGGCTTGGGTATATCCCGGAGATTCCAGAGTAATATGCTCCATATGGAGAGAATGAAATACCAGTGACAGCATCTGCAGCAGATAATCGACACCGGCTCCTACAATGATCTGATCCGGCGTGCAGGAAACCTGACGTGACATGCGGACATAGCTGCAGATCGCATCCCGCAGCAGGGGATCGCCGTAATTATCACCCAGAAGGAAAAGCGACTGGTCATCCATCAGAACCTGTCGGGAAAGCCGTCTCCATACGGAAAACGGGAAATGACTGATATCGATAGAATACGGATCAAAATCATAGAGATATTCCGGGGAGGCAGAAACAGGCGCAGAAGGGGAGATATCGATATCCCGGGACTGGGGTGACGCAGCGAAAGGAAGCTCCGGCTGATGTCGGTAGTCGGTGGGCGTGATATCGCAGACATAGAAGCCGCTTTTGGGAGCGGAATCAATATATCCCTCTGACTGGAGCTGGTAATAGGCCGTATCGATCGTATTTCTGCTGACTCCCAGATTGGCTGCCAGACTGCGGGTGGAGGGCAGCTTTGTGGCAGGAGGCAGTTCTTCATTCAGAATCCGTTCCCGGATCTGCTCATAAATCTGATTGTAAAGAGGTTCGCCGGAGTGGGGCTTTAAGTGAAATGACAGCATAGTTTTTCCTCCCTGAAATTCTGTGTTTAATCGAATGGTATCATATTTTAAGGGGATAATCAAACAATAGAAAATGAAAACGCAGTGTAAAAAATATGTAAAATATGTAAAATCTGCTTGTATCTTTTGTAAGAATCGTTTAACATAGTTAAGGGAAAAATAATGTGTAAAAATATGTACAGGCCAAAAATAAAATCCATGGCCGGGGAGATTGTACAGAGAGAGAGGTCAAAAGATGAGTGCAGAGTATTCTACAGCGATATTGAATGTCATTGCCGGACTCGGCATGTTCCTTTACGGAATGAAACTGATGGGTGATGGTCTTCAGAAGGTAGCCGGCGACAAGATGCGTGGTATCCTGGAGACGTTGACAAAGACAAGGTTTTCTGCGTTGATCGTGGGAATTATCTTTACCGGAGTGATCCAGTCGTCCAATGCAGCGACCGTTATGGTGGTCAGCTTTGTAAATGCCGGTCTGATGAATCTTTCTCAGGCAATCGGTGTGATCTTTGGTGCCAATATCGGTACTACAGTGACCGGTCAGCTTCTGTCTTTGGATATGTCCAAATACGCCCCGGTGATCCTGCTTGTGGGTGTGATCATGGTGATGTTTATGCAGCACCCTATGGTAAAGAAGTTTGGTGAGGTGATCGTGGGCTTTGGTATCTTGTTTATCGGTATGGGAACCATGTCCTCCGCCGTGGGTATCGTCAAGGATGCACCACTGGTTACATCGACTCTTGGTCAGTTATCCAATCCGTTTTTATGTGTATTTTTTGGATTTGCGGTCACGTCTATTCTACAGAGTTCGTCAGCGACGGTTGGTATTCTCATCGCTCTTTGTGGACAGGGTGTCGTAGATATACATCATGTATTTTTTATGATCCTTGGATGTAATATCGGAGCCTGTATTTCCGCTGTGCTTACCAGTCTTTCCGGAAATAAGATGGCGAAAAGAGCAGCCTGCCTGCACTTGTCCTTTAATGTGCTGGGCTCTGTGCTGATGTTTATTGTACTTGCCCTTGGCAGCAATGGTGTGGAGCATCTGCTTCATATTATGACAGAGCATACTTGTACACAGCCGGATCAGATGGTCAATGGTGTCAATGTGTTCCTTCAGAGAGAGGTTGCCAATACCCACACTATGTTTAAGGTGGTTCAGGTGGCGGTATTCTTCTTCCTGTCACCGCTTTTGATCAAGTTGTCTTATATTCTGATCCCGGGAGAGGATCAGGAGGAGGAAGCAGCGAGCACGGCACCGGAGCTTGCTTATATCGGCGGACACAATGTATATAATCCGACCACGGCGGTACCGACCGGTATCTGTGAGATCGTCCGCATGGGAAATATTGCACAGGAAAATATGGAAAAGGCAATGGATGCCTTACTTCATAAGGATGAAAATCTCATTGCAGAGGTATATCAGACGGAGATCACGATTGATTATCTTAACACGGAGATCACCAATTATCTGGTACAGATCAACACTTTATCTTTGCCGGTGGCAGACCGGAAGATGCTTGGCGGACTGTTCCATGTGGTCAACGATATTGAGCGCATCGGGGATCACGCCGAAAATATAGCAGATTTTGCCAAGACATGTATTGATCAGGAGCTTACCTTCTCGGAGGAGGCTGTGCAGGAGTTGAAGGAGATGCTGGATGACACCTGCGAGATCCTGTCACTGGCACTGAATATGTTTAGCCACAACAGTGAGGAGCATCTTCAGGAGATCCTTGATCTGGAAAATGAGATTGATGATATGGA
>CAKRHL010000268.1 GCA_934338765.1 uncultured Lachnospiraceae bacterium
CCGTAGGATCACTGAGAACCCATTTTACAAGGTTGCGTGGTGAACGGCGTGTCGTTCTCTTATGTTTTTTGCTGTGCTTTATCTCTTTCTGGCGGCGTTTATAATAACGGGCAGAATACTCTGTCATACGCTCAAAAATGATCACGAAAAGCACCAGGATCTCCAATACAAAAAGCACCATTGGGAATAACTGGCGATAGCTGTATGAATATGAGATATTCATAGACTTTGCGTGTGTCTGCATCTTTAAGGTGGACATGTATGTGTTGGGATCGGTACGGTTGGTGGTGTTAACCGTAGGGATCAATGCATATGGTGTATCCTCGCTGCTGCATGTCATACGGATACAGCAGGTCACTCCCTTGGGGATGACTACGGCATGATCCATATTTACATTAAATACAGCATTGGGAGTGATATTCTTTACTTCGACATCTTCACTGTATACGACATCGTTGTTTCCATCCATTACCTGAATGTGAAGGATATCTCCCACCTTATCCTTTTTAAAGGAACCGAAGCTGATGGAGAATGAATTCAGGACCACTCTCCGGTCGAAACAGAATTTCTGCCGTATTACTTCGGTATCCGGCAAGATTCCGATCACGGCACTGTTGCTGTTGCCGGCCTCTGTCGTTACCTGCTGTAAAGACACAAGGGAACCTGTTAAAAAAAACTGAATACCAAGGATCCCGATCATTAATATACAAAAAAAAGCAATTCTTTTACGAGTAAATTTAAAATATTTGCGAAACATATTATCTATTATCCTTCTTCCGTATTTATAATAATTTTCCTAATTTTCGGAAATGCAATCCAACCCTTATGATACTGTTTCCCATATATTCTTGTCAATGAAAAAGATGTGAATTTTTTCTAACAAAATTTTCAATTCTCTGATTCCAGGTGTGCAGCCGGGAAGTCTTGCAGTAACCGTTTTGTGCCATGGTTTCTAACAGATCCGTATTTTTGAGCATATTTTGTATTTGTTCCGCTGCATTTTGAGGATTGTTTCTGTCATAAAGGATCAGATCCTCTCCCGGTGTAAAATGTTCCCGCAGATAAATACAATTATCCGTGGCGGAAACACTTTGGTTTATCATGGCATTCATGACTCTGTCGTGAGGTCCGTCCGGAAACAGGGGCTGCACATTTAGAACGATCCTGCTGTCCGTTAAGGCTGCCAGCTGCCGAGTGTAGCTGCAGGGGGAATGTATGATCAGATGGGAAGCAGCGTTTTTCGCATCAAACATTTCCCAGCGAAATCCCATTACATGGACACGGATCCCGGCCTCGAGAAGGGCCTGAAGTATTGACTCACGGTACCATTCTCTGATATAACGGTCGATCAGCCGGGACTTATGGAGCTTGAGAGGAAAAAAATCATCGTCTGACGCGATCTCCCGGAGGTATAACTCTTCCAGCGTTTCTGTGCTGCCGTGACGCATTTTTGATAGAATCTCACAGGCAATCTCCCACTGACTGCTGCTGACAGCTTCCATTTGCCGGCGGTAGTAATCAAGAGGAGTATAGGTCCCCGGAAAAAGCAGCTCCATTGACCGTTCTTTTACAGGAAGCTTCGCAGTTGCCTCCGGTATAAAATCCGTTGCCGGTATGCCTGCAAAAGGAAAGAAAAATACCCCTTTAATATGAGGATAATACTGTTCAATATACTTTTTATGATATCGGTCCAGACACATAACATAGTAGTTCCTGAGGGGAATCTGCAGGGAATAGTGTAGGTGCAGCGGATGGTCTACGATCATATGAAAGAATGGTGCATCAAAATAGTCCAGATAATATTTATCGTCCAGCATAACATTGGGAAGCTGGGAGTTGATATCAAAAATACCGTCAAAGTGTTCCCAGGTCAGCGTGCGCAGCTCGTCTTCCTGAGATGCAATGTCCTCAGCTAACAAAAAGGGCTTTACGGAAATACCCTGCCGTTGCAGAGAACGGCAGAGCATTTCCGTAAAGCACCATGACGAATCATAACTAAGGCGTTTTGACCGGAATATCAATACTTTCATTTGGATTCATCCTCTTTATTTTTTGGGGCAGAAGAATAATTTCCTGCTGCAATATCATGAAATGCCTTTTGATTCTTTTTCTTTTGTACATCAGCAGGGGTTCCTCCTGTCTTCAGAGTCTGGTAGATCTTTACTCCCAGGGCGAGAACAAGCAAGCCATATACAAAAAGAATGATCTCTGTGGGAACAAGACCGATAGCACCCTTCTGGTATAAAGCAGCCGGAACATCCATCAGAAAATGAAGGGCAACGGCAACCCAGTACATGTATTTTTTGCCGGCCACATAAACAGCCTGAAATACCAGAATGGACAGACCGATCTGAACCATCATGGCAGAGATACGTTCCAGATCTGCCATGTAACAGGTAAACTGCGTCACGCCCTTGATATTGGCGATCAACTGCTTTAATGCAGTGACCGACTGCTTATTATCCTTGTATGCAGCCAGCATCTTGTCCATGGAACCGCCGTTGATCAGCTGTCCATACGCATAATACTGGATATATGTAACACCGAGCACAAGGATGCATTCAATACCGCCATGACCGATTCCGTAGCTGACGGCAGTTTCTTTGTTCGGATGCTTGGTCAGCACGAAACGAAATGCCAGATAACGGCCGGTTTCCTCAAATAGTGCCGCCACTAAAGCAGCATAGACGGTATACAAAATAACATTTCCATTGACCATCTTTGATACCGGATTGTCTGACAAAAGAAAAAAGGAATGTGGGATCATTTCCAACATCCTTGAAAAGGTGATAAACACCATAATACCTACAAAAAACGGTACAAGACTACGTTTTGTATACATTTTCCAGGCAACGATCAGCACAACAGGAATCGTGATCGCCAACAATCC
>CAKRHL010000269.1 GCA_934338765.1 uncultured Lachnospiraceae bacterium
TATAATATGTGGTGATGTAGGGATATGTGGTTTCTCGGCGCAGGAAGAAGCAGAAACCCGGAGAATATTTAGAAATCTTCCGGTTACTACGTTATTTATAGATGGGAATCATGAGAATTTCCAACAGCTCAATTCATATAGTATTGACACATGGAACGGTGGAAAGGTTCATTTTATTGAGAGCGGAATGATCCATCTGATGAGAGGACAGGTTTTCGAAATAGATGAAACCCGTTTTTTCACCTTTGGCGGCGCCTACAGTACGGACAGAATGTATCGCACGGAAGGGGTATCCTGGTTTCCGGAGGAGACACCGGACCGGGAGGAATATGAAGAGGGGTGGTACAATCTGGAGAAAGCAGATTTTCAGGTAGATTATATTCTGACACATTCCGGACCGAGAGAGGTCGTTGCAGCTATGGGATATGGAGAAATGTCGGATGAAGAAACAGAGTTGCGGCAGTACCTCCAGAGAGTAGCTGATAATACGGAATTTGCGGCGTGGTATTTCGGTCATTTTCATGAGGATGCGGAAATCGAGGATATGTTCTATTGCTTATATGATGATATCGTGGTGCTGTAAAGAGAGGAACAATAAAAAAGCTACATAGCGGAACCAACAAATTCTTTGATTTTTTCTAAATGTCTTGTTTTTTTATGTAATCTTGGGTAGAATATTACCAAATCATGATTTACCAAATCGTGATTTGGTAATATCTGATATAGCATTCCGGGAGGTGTAGTTTATGTTTATTGGCAGAGAAGCAGAGCTTGATTTTTTAAATGATAAATATGAAGAAGAGGGTGGACAGCTTGTTGTTTTATATGGAAGGCGGCGTGTTGGCAAGACGGAAACGCTCAGAGAATTCTGTAAAGGAAAACCGCATGTCTTTTTTTCCTGCACACAGACAACCGACAGGGTGCAGCTTCAAAAATTTTCAAGGCAGATGTTGAATGAGAACATACCTGCAAGAAATTACATTACGGAGTTTGACGATTGGGAGAAGGCAATCCGTGCCATTCTTGATCTGCCGTATGGAGATCACAAAAAGCTTCTTATCATTGATGAATTCCCGTATATGTGCAAAGGAAATAAAAGTATTCCCTCTATTCTGCAAAATCTATGGGATGCCGAACTTCGGGATGCCAATGTTATGATCGTGTTGTGTGGCAGTGCGATGAGTTTTATTGAAAAGGAGCTGCTTGCAGAAAAGAATCCTCTTTATGGCCGTGCAACCGGAATTTACAGAATGAAAGAAATGGGATTTTATGATGCAGTTAAATTCTTTCCTGATTATTCTGAACGGGATAAAGTGATTGCGTATTCCGTTCTTGGAGGTATTCCGCATTATTTAAAACAATGGGATCAGAAGCTGTCGGTTGCGGAGAATATTAAGAGGAATATTTTAACAAAGGGATGTATTTTATACAGTGAGGTTGAATTTCTGCTGCATCAGGAGCTTCGGGAAACTTCGGTTTATAATTCCGTTATTGAAGTGGTAGCACTTGGCAATACAACTTTAAACAGTATCAGTCAGAAGTCGTTAATGGAGGACACTTCCAAAACAAGTGTATATCTGAAAAATTTGATCAAACTTGGGATTGTCCAACGGGAATTCTCGGTTGATGCGAAAGTAAAGGAACGGGCAAATGGCAATAGAGGAACATACAGGCTGACAGATAATTTCTTTCGTTTCTGGTATGCATTTGTATTTGCTAATTTCTCGCAGTTGGAGGATGGTGATGTAGACGGTGTTTATGAGTATATCGTAGAGCCGGCACTTCACGAATTTGCTGCTTTTACCTTTGAAGATATTTGCCGTGAGTTCGTTCGGGAAATGCAGAAAAAAAATGAACTTCCATTTCGGTATTCTAAAATGGGACGATGGATTGGAAAGACAACGATCAGAGATAAAAATGCAGACAACGGACAACGGATCGGGGAAACGGAAATTGATCTTTTGTGTATTGATCCGAAGGCAGAAAATTATATGGTTGGAGAGTGTAAATTTAAAAAAGAACCCTTTACTTATTCAGAATATTTGGATACCTTGTCAAAGCTGACTCCGTTGAAGGAAAAAGCACAATTCTATTATGCGTTGTTTTCGGAAAACGGTTTTGACAAAAAAATAGCAGACAATGCTTCCCAAAACAGAACATTATGTTACACCCTTGAACAAATTGTGGATTATAAATGAATCAAAAACATTCTCACGACAATATATAGGTGAAGATCAAAATACGAGAAACCGGACAGGAGGTGTCAGCAGATGTCATCACAGGAAATGGAACAGATCATACAGGAATATGGAGATGACATTTATCGTTTCTGCTTTCACCTGACCGGGAGTCGTGAAGAGGCGGATGATCTTTATCAGGATACTTTTGTGAAAGCGATTCAGATCGGCCACAGACTGGACCGCGGTGGCAATATCAAGAGCTTCCTGATGGGTATTTCTGTCAACCTATGGAAAAACCGGACGAAAAAGGACAAACGTCGGAGAGAATTGATACCGGAAGTCAGTTATGAGAGCGCAGAATGGGTGATCAGCGGGCAGAACGATCCACTGGGCAATATTTTGGAGCAGGAAGTGGGGCGTGACGTGATGACAGCCGTTAAGCAGCTGCCGGACAAACAGAGAGTGGTGGTTCTTCTTCATTATACGCAGGACTATTCCACCGGGGAGATTGCAGGAATACTACACATACCAAGGGGAACAGTGCTGAGCCGCCTGGCCAAAGCAAGACAAAATATCAGATTGTATTTGGAGGGAAGAGGTTATGAAGTATGAAATGGATCAGTTGTTGAAGGATGTCTACCAACAGGAAGTTAAACCAGAGAGTATTCTTAATCAGAAAACCCTTCGAAGAATGCAGA
>CAKRHL010000270.1 GCA_934338765.1 uncultured Lachnospiraceae bacterium
CCTTATCCCGGTCATCCAGAGACCGAAGCAGAGGCATTGGCAGATGAACCGCCCTCACCCCCAGCTTCTTTGCTGCCTCCGGATAATAATGAAGCACGCAGGAGACTCTCTCCTGCTGACAAACCTTGAGCACCTTCTCTGCCAGCATCTCATACTGATTCTGCGGCAGATCTTTCTCCCGCAGAATGATCTTTTCCGGATGGAGCCTTGCCACATAACAGAGCTGCTCCAGAAAATCTCCCGTCACCAGATGACGGTTTGTAATACAGATCTGTGGTATCTTACACATAAATATAATCGTTTAATACCGGCTGCAATCCCTCTGACTCCATATCCTGATACATCTGGTCAAAGCTTCTGCCATCCGCAATCTCAAACTGCTCGTCTCCGGTATCCTCCTCACTTTCTCCTGTATATTTTTCTTCATGATCACCAATGCCGGTAGACACACCTGCCGAAATCTTTGTTGCCGCAATCTTGGCAATACCGTCACGAAATGACTTTTCCTCCCGCGAAGACACCGTAATGCCCACATACGGCAGGAAAATACGATAAGCACAAAGCACCTGACAAAGCTGTCTCTCATGGACATCCAGCGGATTGATCTTGTCATTGTTGATAATGGGACGCAGTCTCGGACAGGACAGAGAGAACTCTCCCTGCGGATATTTTCTCTGGAGATAATAGACATGAAGTGCCGATGCCAGTGCATCCTTTCGAAAATCCGCCAGCCCCAGAAGTGCCGAAAAACCGACGCCACGCATGCCTCCCATCAAAGCACGTTCCTGAGCCTCAAAACGGTAAGGAAATACCCTCTTGTGTCCCATCAGGTGAAGCGTCTCATATTTGTCACTATCATAAGTCTCCTGAAATACTGTCACATAATCTGCTCCACATTCATGAAGATAACGGTAATCCTCCGAATTTACCGGATAGATCTCCAGACCGACATTCCGGAAATATTCCTTTGCCATTTTGCAGGCCTCGCCAATATATTTGATGTCACTTTTGACCGGACTCTCTCCGGTGAGCATCAAAATTTCCTCAATCCCGGAATCCGCAATGATCTTCATCTCCTTACGGATCTCGTCTGCATTCAGACGCTTCCTGTTAATGTCATTGTAGCAATTAAATCCACAGTATATACAATAATTCTCGCAATAATTGGCAATGTATAAAGGCGTAAACAAATAGACCGTATTGCCAAAATGCTTGCTGGTCTCCCGTTTTGCCCTCTCCGCCATCTCCTCCAAAAACGGCTCCGCCGCCGGAGAAAGAAGTGCCTTAAAATCTTCTACACTGCAACGGTCACTCTGCAATGCCCGCCGCACATCAACCGCCGTATATTTCGAATAATCATAGCTCTCCATCTGAGAAAGCACCTTTTCCCGGACCTCCGGGGAAATCTGCTCCATTCCCTCCATATACGCCATATGATCCGTACGGCTCGAGGGATCATTCTCCAGACGGTGCTTTTTTTCCAGAGCCTTTTCACTCAATTTATCTGAATCCACAAAAAAATCATTTTCCATGTTGTTACTCCTCATCTCTTTGTTCGAAGTTCTACGATTTTACATTAATCTCTAAGGAACCCTGTCAACGGATCCGATGCGGATGCTCCCCGCTCCAGCACCCGGCCTAGTCCCGCCAGATATGCCGCACGGCCTGCATTAATAGCATCCTTAAAGGCTCCCGCCATTGCCGCCACATCACCGGCTGTCGCAATCGCTGTATTGGCCATCACTGCGGCAGCTCCCATCTCCATGCACTCACACGCCTGAGACGGACGGCCGATCCCGGCATCCACAATGATCGGCAGATCAATCTCATCCACCAGAATCTGAATAAACTCCTTCGTTGCCAGTCCCTTGTTGGAACCGATCGGAGAAGCTAACGGCATCACGGCAGCTGCTCCGGCATTGACCAGATCTCTCGCCGCATACAGATCCGGATACATATACGGAAGCACCACAAATCCCTCCTTGGCAAGCTGTTCTGTCGCCTTGACTGTCTCTGCATTGTCCGGCAGTAAATACTTGCTGTCACGCATAATCTCAATCTTAACAAAATCGCCACAGCCCAGTTCTCTCGCCATCCGAGCGATACGGACTGCCTCCTTGGCATCCCTTGCCCCAGAAGTATTCGGCAGCAGCGTCACATTGTCCGGAATATAATCGAGAATATTCTCACTCTGCCTGGTGTTGGTCCGGCGCACCGCCAGCGTAATGATCTCTGCCTGTGCATTCTCCACTGCCGCCTTGATCAACTCCATGGAATACTTCCCTGATCCCAGAATAAAGCGGGATGAAAACTCCTTGCCACCTAATGTAAATGTATCCTTGCTCATCTTGCTCCTCCTCCCATAAACATCACAATTTCAACAACATCTCCGTCATGAAAAACCGTCTCCGGAAACTTCTCTCTCGGAACCATTTCTTCATTCAGCTCCACCGCCACCATTTCCGGCCGGTGTCCCTGCTCCTCCAAAAGCTCTAACAGCTTCTTTTCCTGATAATCATACTTCTGTCCATTAATTTTGATCATGTCCAGACTCCTTTCTGTCGTATGGGCTGCCAGTACAAAAAAAAGGTACACGAGAAAGACACCCGCGGTGGTGTCCCCCTTCGTGTACCAAAATCCGGTCAGCACTCTGTCCTAAAGGATAACATGAGGCTGTGGAAATGTCAAATGCCAAAACCTTCCACACGAAATATTTATATCAAAACTTCCCACACCAAAATATAAATTTTGCCCAGACTGTTTCTGATGTGGCACGGTTTTCAATATGATTTTTGGCTTCCAAGAAGAATGCACCCGGAAGGCTGTGATCTGGAAATTGCCGCAGATCAGTAGGCTTGCCAGGAAGTCTTTGCTTTGC
>CAKRHL010000271.1 GCA_934338765.1 uncultured Lachnospiraceae bacterium
CACAGTAAAATGTCGAATTATCTTCCAAAAATGCTAGTTATTTTGTTAAAAATAACGTACAATAATGATAATGACGATAATTCCATAAGGAGGATTTCAGATATGGCTATTACTACCTTTGCAGCCATCGACGTGGGTTCCCACGAAACATCGCTGCGCATCTATGAGGTTTCCAAAAAGTTCGGGATCCGTGAGCTTGATTATGTACACCATACGGCCCGTCTCGGATATGAAACATACTCAACAAAACATATCAGCTATCATTCCATTGATAAGCTTTGTACCATATTAAACGGCTTTAAGGATAAAATGAAGGAGTACGGGATCTCCGATTATATGATCGCCAGCACCAGTGCTCTCCGGGAGGCAGACAACAATCTCATCGTGCTGGATCAGGTCCGCCAACGTACGGGCTTTCGGATCAAGATCTTAAGCAACTCCGAGCAGCGTTATCTGTGTTATAAGTCCATCGCCCTCAAGGAAAACTCTTTCCATCGTCTGATCCAGAAGGGCACGCTTCTGGTAGATGTGGGCGGCGGCAGTATGCAGCTTTCCCTGTTCGACAAAAACAATCTGATCTGTACCCAGAATATCCTGCTTGGCTCTCTCCGTATCCAGGAGTTTTTACAGGATATGCAGAAGCATACGGACAATTACCAGAACCTGGTATATGAATATATTTCCAACGATCTGCATACCTTTTCAGAGCAATATCTGAAGGATCACAAGGTCAAAAATATCATTGCCGTGGGAAATCAGCTGAGAACCTTTGTAAAATATTTATCTGTCCACAATTTTGGACACTTACAGCCTACCGACAGCCGCGGCCGCAAAAAGGATTCCGTGAGCCGGCAGGAATACGATGAGTTCTACGAAGCAATCTCTTCCCAGCATCCGGAGGATCTGGCAAAGGAGTTAAATACCTCGGTGGATCAGGCTTCCCTGCTGCTACCGACGGCTATGATCTACCACAATATTTTCGAGGAGACCGGTGCCGAGCAGATGTGGCTTTCCGGCATCACTCTCTGTGAGGGAATGGCCGCCGACTTTGCCGAGCGCAAAGAAAAGATCCAGCCGGCTCACAGCTTTCTGGATGACATCATCCACACCGCCCGCAGCATTGCGGACCGCTACGGCTGCAGCAAAAATCATTGCAACTACGTAGAAAATGCGGCCCTGAAGATCTTTGATGCCGTGAAACGCCAGCAGAATATGACAAAGCATGACCGTCTGCTCCTGCAGTTGTCTGTGATCCTTCACAACTGTGGCAGTTACATCAATCTGAAAGAAGTTGGTGAAAATTCCTACAAAATCATTATGTCCACCGAGCTTATCGGTATCTCCCATAAAGAGCGTATGATCGTGGCCACGGCAGTCCGCTATCTCCGGGATTATTTTCCGGAATACAACCAGCTTCAGGACAGCTTTGATAAAGAGGAATATGTCCGCATTGCCAAGATCAATGCGATCCTGTGCCTGGCAGATGCCATGGACCGCAGCCACAAGCAGAAGTTTACGGCGATCACAACCACTCTGCGCAGTCAGGTCCTGACCATCACAGGCAGCACCTTATATGACATTACCTTAGAGCAGGGAATCTTTCAGAATCATTCCGACTTTTTTGAAGAAGTCTTTGGTATCCAGCCGATCCTGAAGCAGAAGAAAACCATGACACCAAAACACAGCGAATCCACCAAAGGAAAGAATGGAGGCAGATCATGAGCAGATCAACATATTTAAAACCGGAATATTTTTATAACAGAGAACTTAGCTGGCTCTCCTTTGACTATCGTATTCTTGGAGAAGCTCAGGATAAATCCATCCCTCTTCTGGACCGTTTAAAATTCTTAAGTATCACGGCTTCCAATCTGGATGAGTTTTATATGGTGCGTGTAGCTTCCCTCAAGGACATGGTACATGCTGAGTACAACAAAAAGGACATTGCCGGTATGACTCCGGCGAAACAGCTGGAGGAGATCTGCAAGGTCACCCATGCATTTATGAACGACCAGTACCGTACCTACAACAACAGCCTGATCCCTGCACTGAAAAAGGAGGGCATTGCGATCCTTTCCCATTATGAGGATCTGAGCCAGAAGCAGGCAAAATTCGTTGACGACTATTTTAAGTCTGAGGTTTATCCGGTTCTGACACCGATGGCGGTAGATTCCTCCCGTCCATTTCCTCTGATCCGGAACCGTTCCTTAAATATCGGTGCGATCCTGAAAATGAAAACTACTGCTGCCGGCGCTTCCGGAAACGGTCATTTCCGTGAGCTTTATATCACCCACAACGGAGCCAAAAAAGATGGCGCTTCCGATACGGATTTCGCTACGGTCCAGGTTCCGTCCGGTCTTCCGAGAGTCGTTGAGATTCCTTCCGAGGATGGCTTTGACCGCACCTATATCATGCTGGAGCAGATCATCGAGCGCAATATCCACCGGCTTTTTATGAATTATGAGGTGCTCTGTGCTTTTCCGTACCGCGTGATGCGAAACGCAGATCTTACCATTGAAGAGGACGAAGCCGCAGATCTGCTGATGGAGATTGAAAAGCAGATCAAGCGCCGTCAATGGGGTGAAGCGATCCGTCTGCAGGTGGAGGCAGGTATCGACAAAAAGCTTTTAAAGGTATTAAAAAAGGAGCTTCACATCAAAGAGGAGGATATTTTCCATATTAACGGTCCTCTGGATCTGACTTTCCTGATGAAGCTTTCCGGCATGGAGGGTTACGATGAGTTAAAAGTTCCGAAATATACACCGCAGCAGCCAAAATGGCTGAACAGCGAAGATAATCTTTTCGCCCAGATCCGGGATCACGATGTCCTTCTGCACCACCCATATGAGACC
>CAKRHL010000272.1 GCA_934338765.1 uncultured Lachnospiraceae bacterium
CAAGGATTATAAGGACATCCTGAAGGATCCGTTCTTTCTTCCGGGACTGGAGGAGACAGAAGATACAGCACTGCCGGTAACCCTTCGCTGGGGTGGTGCAGAGGATGCAGAAGGAATTGCAATTCCGATCACTTTCGAGAAGACGCCGGAGTTTTGTGAGATTACCTTTGAAGAAGATCTGAACCTCATGATGGAATTAAACGGACGCTGGTTCTATAAAGCACCGGGTACAAAGACCGTTGATATGATGTCTGCATTTTTTGAAACACCGGTTGAGCCTGGCACAGAGATGACTCTGAAAATTTTTGCACCACCGGCAACCGGAGAGAATGATCCGTCTCAGGGAGAGGACTGGGCAGTCAATTATTATACCACTATGACGAAAATGCCACAGCTTCGTATCCGTTACGAGGAGATTCAGGAGGTATTGTAATGGAACACGCAATCGTAACCCTAAAAAAGGGAGAGGGACGTACGATAAAGGCAGGCGGGGCATGGATCTATGACAACGAAATCGCCAGTGTCGTGGGAAGCTTTGAGGACGGGGATGTGGTTCTGGTCCATGATTTTGACGGCTATCCTATGGGAAAGGGCTATATCAACCGTCATTCCAAGATCCGTGTCCGGATGCTCACGCGTCATCAGGAGCAGGAGATTGATGATACCTTCTGGAAAATGCGTCTGCAGGCAGCATGGGATTACCGGAAAGCTACGGTAGACACTTCAAGCTGCCGGATCGTCTTTGGAGAAGCAGATTTTCTGCCGGGATTGGTGATCGATAAATTCAGTGATGTTCTGGTAGTAGAATCTCTGGCTTTGGGGATTGACCGTTATAAGGAACATCTGGTAGATCTTTTGAAGGAAATCCTTGCAGCAGACGGTGTCGTGATCCGCGGCGTCTACGAGCGGAGTGATGCCAAGGAGCGGTTAAAGGAAGGCATGGAGCGTGTCAAAGGTTTTCTGGGACCGGAGTTTGATACCAATGTGGAGATCGTGGAAAACGGTGTCCATTATATGGTGGATGTAAAAGAAGGACAAAAAACCGGTTTTTTCCTGGATCAGAAATATAACCGTCAGTCGATCCGTTCCATCTGTAAGGGAGCAAAGGTACTGGACTGCTTTACACACACCGGTTCCTTTGCACTGAATGCCGGACAGGCAGGGGCAGCCAGTGTACTGGGACTGGATGCATCGGAGCTTGGTGTCGAACAGGCAAAAAAGAATGCAGCATTAAATGGTCTGTCCCATATTGTGGACTTTGAATGTGCAGATGTTTTTGAAAAACTTCCGGAAATGGAAGCAGCAGGAGAGAAGTTTGACGTGATCATACTGGATCCGCCGGCGTTTACCAAATCGCGTAATTCTGTAAAAAATGCCGTCAAGGGATACCGGGAGATCAATCTCCGTGCCATGAAGCTTATTAAGGACGGAGGGTATCTTGCTACCTGTTCCTGTTCTCATTTTATGACATACGAGCTTTTTACGAAAACCATCGGACAGGCAGCAGCCAATGTACACAAAAGACTGCGTCAGGTATCCTTTGCAACACAGGCTCCGGATCACCCGATCCTGTGGGCTGCCGATACGTCATATTATCTGAAATTCTATATCTTTCAGGTATGTGATGAAAAATAAAACGAAAAAATGAAAACATACTATTGACAAATAAACAGCAAAATGTTATAAATAGTTTAGATAGTATGTTACTTGATTTGAAATGAATTCAAGGCATTAACTAGACATAAATTTTACAGGATATTTATGTGAGTTAGTGCCTTTTTTTGTTCCCATTTTTAGCCCCGTTATTGTACAGATCCCGGGAAAACGGTGGTATAGAATTTCAGAAAAAGCGGAAAATAAAAAGGATATGCGAAAGAGCAGACGTTTTGCATAAATATCGCCAAGAAAGGAAGGATGAATTATGAAAGACAAAATTTTTGAAGTCTTACAGAGAATCGGAAGAAGCTTTATGCTTCCTATCGCAATCCTGCCTGTTGCCGGGTTGCTTCTGGGACTTGGTAGTTCATTTACCAATGAGACTACCATTGCAACGTATCATTTAGGAAAAATTCTTGGAGACGGAACGGTTCTCCATGCACTTCTGGTTATCATGAATAAGGTGGGAAGTGCCGTATTTGATAACCTGCCGTTACTTTTTGCAGTCGGTGTTGCGATCGGAATGGCAAAGAAGGAGAAGGAAGTTGCTGCTCTTTCTGCTGTGATCGCATATTTTGTAATGAATATTTCCATCAGCGGTATGCTGGAGATCAACGGAAAGATCCTGGAGGATGGAAGCATTGCAAAGGATGTGCTCAGTGGAACCATCTCGTCTGTCTGCGGTATCAATACCCTGCAGATGGGTGTGTTTGGCGGCATTATCGTAGGTCTTGGTGTAGCGGCACTTCATAACCGGTTCCATAAGATCCAGCTGCCAAATGCGTTGTCATTCTTTGCAGGATCCCGTTTTGTACCGATCATTTCCACGATTGTATATATGTTTGTGGGAATTGTGCTGTACTTTGTATGGCCGGTGGTTCAGAATGGAATTTATGCACTGGGCGGCCTTGTGACCGGCAGCGGTTATCTGGGAACTTTGATCTTTGGTATTGTAAAGAGAGCCCTGATCCCATTTGGTCTTCATCACGTATTTTATATGCCGTTCTGGCAGACAGCAGTGGGTGGCACCATGGAGGTGGCAGGACAGACGATCCAGGGTGGTCAGAATATCTTTTTTGCCCAGCTCGCAGATGCGTCCCATGTGGCACATTTTAGTGCAGATGCCACCAGATATTTCTCCGGTGAGTTTATCTTCATGATCTTTGGTCTTCCGGGAGCAGCACTGGCAA
>CAKRHL010000273.1 GCA_934338765.1 uncultured Lachnospiraceae bacterium
AAGCCGGATGAGATCATTGAGAAGATGATCACAGGCCGTCTGAACAAGGAGCTCAAGGAAGTTTGTCTTCTGGAGCAGGAGTACTTCAAGGGCGAGAACAAAGAGTCTGTTGGCAAGTATGTAGAGTCTGTTGCTAAGGCAGAGGGATGCAAGCTTGTTGTAACGAAGTTCATCCGTTTCGAGACTGGTGAGGGAATCGAGAAGAAGGAAGAGGATTTCGCAGCAGAGGTTGCTGCTCAGATGAAGTAATCAATATTACAATATCATAGAAATTATAATGTTCCATAGGCACTTGTAACAAAGCGCCTATGGGATTTTTGGATATGGAGAGAAATTAACAAGGGACCGAATAGCTTTTATTCAGTCCCTTTAATATTTTCGTGTTTCTGATATTTATCACTCAGTTCGTTCCTTACCCCAGAAGAACAGAGCTACGGTTCCCGGACCGGTGTGGCTTCCGATGGTAGTACCGATATAATTGATCACAACATGACCCTTCAAATGAGGAAATGCTGCCTCGACTTTATCGGCGACGGCCTTTGCATCATCGTAGCAGTCAGAATGGGAAATATAACATTTATCTGCGTAATCCGGACCGTTTTTTGCATTTTCTTTCATACGTTCTACAATGGCAGCAATGACTTTCTTTTTGCTGCGGATCTTGTAACGTGGAATCAGATGACCGGTATTATTGACGTTTAAAAGGGGACAGATTCCAAGCACCGTGCCTACGGCTCCGGAAGCTTTAGAAATGCGTCCTCCTTTTACATAGAAGGAAAGATCCGTGGAAAAGAACCAGTGTTGTGCATTTAAGCGGTGATCCAAGGCAAACCGGCGAACTTCATCAATATCCTTCCCCTCGTCCCGGAGGTCTGCAAGCTTATCCATCAGCAGACCATAACCGGAGGAAGCAGACAGAGAATCTACAATATAGATCCTGCGGTCAGGGAATTCTTCCCGAAGGGTATCTGCTGCGATATTGGCAGAATTGATTGTTCCGGAAATGCCGGAGGACAACGTCAGGTGCAGGATATCGAGTCCCTGTTCCAGAAATTTACGAAAATAAGCTTCGTATTCCTCTGCATTTACCTGTGATGTCTTTGTGTCAGAACCGGTTGCCATACGGTGGTAAAAATCTTTGAAATCCATGGACTGTCCCAGATCGTCAGAATAACTCACCCCGTCCAGTTCATAGTGGAAACAGATGTAAGAAATCCCGCGGGATTCGAACTGCTCCTTTGACAGATCGGCGGTGGAGCAGCAGCTTAAAATGTATTCACTCATAAATACCCTCCTTATATAATAAGAACATTATCTGCATAATTATATAAATTGTATCATAAAGTCCGATGATATACAAATAACTTCTATATATCTGTTGATAGAGGATGTTTATGAGGAAAAGTGTTGACAGGGATTATGTGCGTGGTATACTTCAAAGGGCTTTTCAGAGAGCCGGAAAGTCTTTGAAAATAATATAAATCAGAATATGTTCATAATGTAATAGGAAGAAAAGAGGTTGTTATCATTGGAACAAAAGAAGTTACGGCTTGCAGAGATGTTACCGGATCGTCAGATGTCGGAGGCCTTTATTAATTCATTTTTTCTGGCATTGTCCGGAGGCTTTCAGGATGCCTATACGTATAACTGCAGAGATGAAGTGTTCTCCAATGCACA
The DNA here is from genome assembly GCA_934338765.1 of uncultured Lachnospiraceae bacterium. Taxonomy (GTDB): domain Bacteria; phylum Bacillota; class Clostridia; order Lachnospirales; family Lachnospiraceae; genus Jutongia. Next base: position 1,678 of record CAKRHL010000273.1, read on the forward strand.
GACAGGCAATGTGGTGCTGATGAGTCAGCATTTTATGGAGGGAAGATGGCAGGAGGGGCTTCGTTATCTTTTTCCCCTCATATCCTTTGCCATGGGAGTGTTTCTGGCAGAGAATGTACAGTACCGTTTCCGTAACGCCAAAAAGATACACTGGCGCCAGGGGATTCTTCTGGCAGAGATTGTTATTCTGGCGTTGGTAGGTTTTATCCCTCAGACCTATAATATGACAGCTACGATCCTGGTCTCCTTTGCATGTGCCATGCAGGTGCAGACATTCCGGAAAGTGGGAGGATATTCTTATGCCAGTACGATGTGCATAGGAAATCTTCGCAGCGGCATGGCGGCGTTATCTCTGTATGCAAGGGAACGAAAAAGGGAACAGCTGCGTCAGATGGGATATTACTTTGGCGTGATAGGCACATTTGCCGTAGGGGCCGGTGTTGGAGGCATTTGTTCCACTCATTATGGATTTCATGTTATCTGGATATCCTGCGTGCTTTTATTGGTTAGTTTTGTGCTTATGTCCTTGGAAAAGCTTAAGTGATTGTGCATAAGTGTCATAATATATGGAAATTTATGTAAAATGTGTCACATAAGTGTCATATGTAAAAATAGTACATGTGCAGAATGTTAATTTTTTCTGTAAATAATGAATATTTATGGATGAATTTCACAAAAGTTACGAAATGTTCTAAGTAACCTTGACATTTAAATTTTTATCAACTAAAATAAGTTTCGAAAATTGTTATTACATATAACGAAATGCCTATCATTTAAAATACCATATGGAGAAGTGATATGATACTTATCCGGTTTCAGACTGGTATGCTGAGGGTGAGGGGCATCAAAATGTTAGGAGGAAAAAAAGATGAGAAGTAAGACAATCAAAAAAGTCATTGCAGCAGCAGTCGTTGCAGCAATGGGAATCACATCAATCGTTCCTGCAGCACCAGCTCAGGCAGCTAAGAAGACAAAGAAGCTCACAGTAAAGACAAAGAAGATCACTCTTTACAAGGGCGCAGCAGCAGGTTACGGTTCACTGAAACTTAAGGTAACTGTTAAGCCTAAGAAGGCTAAGGTTACATACAAGATCAACAAGAAGAAAATCGCTTCTGTATCTAAGAAGGGTCTTGTAAAGGCTAAGAAGCCAGGTAAGGCAAAGATCAC
>CAKRHL010000274.1 GCA_934338765.1 uncultured Lachnospiraceae bacterium
CGCGGATACGGATACGGTGGAGGCGTTACCAATCATTTCCATCTCCGGATCACCGTGGATGATGTCAATGAAATGCATCAGAAATGTCTCGGATGTGGAGCGGGGCAGGTGATAGCACCCGGCAGCAACGAGTGGGGGGAGTATACATCCTGTGTGGCTGATCCGGATGGCAATATTATTGAACTGACAAAGGAGAACGATCGTGGCTAGAAGAGATAAGGTGAATTATTATCTGGATCTTGCAGATGTGGTGTCAAAGCGGGGAACCTGCCTGCGGAGACATTATGGTGCTGTTATCGTAAAAAATGATGAGGTGATCTCCACCGGATATGTGGGAGCTCCCAGAGGCCGTAAAAACTGCAGCGATCTGGGACGGTGTATCCGGCAGGAGATGGAAATACCGCGGGGAGAACGGTATGAGCTCTGTCGCAGTGTTCATGCAGAGGCCAATGCCATTATCAGTGCAGAACGGGAAAAGATGATCGGAAGTACCCTTTATCTGTCCGGCAGGGAGGTGGCAACGGGACGTTATGTGAAAAACTCCAACAGCTGTTCCATGTGTAAAAAGATGATCATCAATGCAGGTATTGAAAAAGTCGTGATCCGTGATACGGAGGATGATTACCGGGAGATACTGGTACAGGAATGGATCGATCATGATGATTCCCTGGAGGGAGTCCGGGGATATTAGTAAAAACATTATAAAAAATCGCATCTTTGTTTCATGTATCAAAGATGCGATTTTTGATTTGTAGTAATTATTATTTGAGTTAGTTTAAATAAAATACAGCGGCTCCATGCTTTTTCAGAGACACGTTGATGGTTTCTGCAATTTCGGATGTCTGTCCGCTCCATAGCTCAGTGGAGTGTACCGGATGGTAGATCTCCAGATCCTGCAATGGGATACGGATGGAGCTGTCCTGCTCGCCGGTGTTAAAAATAACGGCATACTGGCCGCCCTCGCTGCTGACGGCGGTCCAGAGGATATGTTCGGTACCATCTATGTCCCTCTGCCATACCGGATGGGAATGGCGGGCGTTGCGGTGCATTTTCAGAATATCCTCATTGGTGATCAGTCCCATGGTGAAATCATCAAATCCGGTCATTTCACCACCGATGATCAGAGGAGAACGGAAAATACTCCACAGAGACATCATGGTGATCTGCTCATCCTGTGTGAATTCCGTGCGGAGGGCAGGATCATAGTCCTGCTTGATCGGTCCGATCGGCAGCATGTCTGCATCCGGCCAACATCCGTTGCCGGCGTGGATACACCATTCTCTGGCACGGTCAAACATCTCATAAAGCTGTGGCCAGGAATCCCAGAAATCATCCGTGATACGCCACATGTTGGATGTCTGTTTGTAAAGCTCTGCCTTTTCTAACAGAGCCGGTCCCGGAGAAAGACTCAGGATCATATCTCTGCCACAGTCCTGCAGGGACCGGGACAAAAGGATCAGCTCTGCCTCCTCGTGAGGAAGCTCTCTGGCGATATCATCACATTTGATAAAATCAACGCCCCAGGAAGCATAAAGGGCAAAAAGACTGTCATAATATGCCCTGGCTCCCTCTGCCTCAGGATCTACGCCGTACATATCGGTGTTCCAGTGACAGATACTGTCTGTTTTGGCAATCTGACGGGCAGTCTGCGTGCCTCCAAGGATCGGAGTATTCTGATGAACTGCCTGACGTGGAATGCCTCTCATAATATGGATGCCAAATTTCAGTCCAAGAGAGTGGACATATTCTGCCAGAGGCGCAAAGCCTTTTCCGTCTGCGGAAGAAGGAAAGCGGTTGACTGCCGGGATCAGACGGGAGTATTCATCCATACAAAGTTCTGTAAAGGGGTGATACTCGTGATTCTCAGCCGTCGGTTCCGCCCACTGAATATCTACGGTGATGTATTCCCAGCCATATTGTTTCAGATGCTTTGCCATAAAAGCTGCATTCCGGCGGACAATATCCTCTGTGACAGCGGCACCGTAGCAGTCCCAGCTGTTCCACCCCATCGGTGCGGTTTGTGTTTTATACATAATATTTCTCCATTGATATTTCTACTGACAAAGGCTGGATACGACCTGATTGATGATCTTGCCGTCTGCCTTGCCTTTTAGTTCACCCATAACAGCCTTCATGATCTGTCCTTTATTTTTGGTAGCGATTACATCTGCAAATTTCTCATTGATAATACTGCGGACCTCTTCCTCGGATAACTGCTTTGGTGCATATTCCTCCATAACAGAAAGAGTAAAAGAGTACTCGTCCTTCAGATCGGTGCGGTCAGCAGGACAGGTGTCGATCTGCTCCTTGACGCTCTTGATCTCCTTTAAGATAGCGCGGTCTACCAGCTCCTCAGGAATATCCTCACGGCATCCCTCATCGATCGCAAGCTTCTTTGCGGCAGATACAAGTACAGAGATTGCCTCCTTACGTTCCTTTTCTCTAGCTTTCATTGCGGCGATCATCGCCTTTTGTAATGTTTCAAACTGCATAATAAAAACCTCCTTAATTAAAACTCTATCTAAGAGTATACCATAAAATCGTAATGTGGATATAAAATTTGTATCGGAAATTTGAGAAATTGCATCTGGTTGAAAAGACTTTCTGAAAATATAGTGATATAATAGTGAAAATAATTCACCTATAAAATGAATATAATTAAACATTTTCGCTTTACAATTATCGACATCCATATATAATAGTTAATGTTGCATCATTTTTATCAGTGGTGCAGTATGTTTGAGAGAGTTTATCATTTATGTGGAAAGGTTTGGTTATCAATATGAAAAATGGAATCGAGATCAGATGGCAT
>CAKRHL010000275.1 GCA_934338765.1 uncultured Lachnospiraceae bacterium
CTACCAGATCATGCATAAACTGCTCCACCTGCTCCAACAGCTCTCCGGTCAGCTCGATCCCCTCTGCCTCACAATAAATATTATCTCCCAGAGTATGTTTTACAAAGACATTCTCCAGCCCTTTCTCTCTGGCAACGTGATAAAAACTACGAAGCATCAGAAGCGTCACACCCCGGACATAAGTTTTGTATCCACTGTCACTGGCGGTGGTAAGAAACGTGATCTCCTGATCCTTATTGACGGATTTGTTTAGCTCGATCAGCTTTTCTCCCCGTTTTGCCAGTATAATATCATGCTTGTAATTCTTCTGAACATCCCTTGCGATCTGTAAATATGTAGTACCCCTCTCATATTCCAGTTGTTCCCCATCTACTGTTACCTTCACCATATGTCACCCTTCCTTTCTGTGCAGACAGATTTCCTTTGTTCTTCGCACAAGTGCCAGTTCCTGTTCCAGCTCCTGTTTCTGCTTTGCTGCCTGCTCCGACAACTCCTTTGATGCCATTTTATTTAATATCCCCTGAAGCCTTGCCTCCTCCTTCTCCAAAAAAGAAGCCAGACATGTATCCCCATGCTCCGGAAGATATCTTCCATATATATATTCCATTTCATCGGAATAATGCTCCTGTCCCGGAACTGCCCTTAGGATCAGATAATATTTTCCCTGATCAAGAACCATGATCTCCCGGGCAATCACAAAACCGTGATCATGTAGATAATGACGCACTGCAGCCCACTCAGACTGAGGCGAGAGAACAAGTTCCTTCGCATTTTTTACTACCTCCGGAGAATCCGACAAAATCTTACAGATCAAAGCACCTCCCATGCCGCTGATCAATAAGGTATCTGCTTCTCCCGGTGTAAGCTTCTTTGCCCCGTCTGACAGTCGGAGCTCGATCTGCTCCGTCAGACCACTCTCCGTCACATGCTCTCCGGCTCTCTCCAGAGGTCCCTCGTTAATATCCATTGCGATCACATGATCCGCCAGTCCCTGCTGGATCAGATAGATCGATGTAAACCCATGGTCACAGCCAATGTCCGCAGTCACACCATGGCTCTCCACCTGATGCGCCACTGCCTGCAGCCTTTTTGAAAGCCGGATCAATCCAGATAATCCTTCAGCTTACGGCTGCGGCTCGGATGTCTGAGCTTCCGAAGTGCCTTTGCCTCGATCTGACGGATACGTTCTCTGGTAACCTCAAACTCCCGTCCAACTTCCTCCAGAGTACGGGAACGACCGTCCTCCAGACCAAAACGAAGCTTCAATACCTTCTGCTCACGCTCTGTCAGGGTACCAAGCACTTCCTCAAGCTGCTCTCTGAGAAGGGTAAAAGCTGCTGCCTCTGCGGGTACCGGCACATTTTCATCCTGGATAAAGTCTCCAAGATGGCTGTCCTCCTCCTCACCGATCGGTGTCTCCAGAGAAACCGGCTCCAGTGAGATCTTCTGAATCTCCCGGACACGGTCCACAGGCATATTCATATGCTCTGCAATCTCCTCCGGATACGGCTCTCTGCCAAGCTCCTGTAAGAGCTGACGCTGTACACGGACAAATTTGTTGATGGTTTCCACCATATGAACAGGAATACGGATGGTTCTAGCCTGATCTGCGATAGCACGGGTGATCGCCTGACGGATCCACCATGTTGCATAGGTACTGAACTTGTATCCCTTCTTATAATCAAACTTCTCTACGGCTTTGATGAGACCGAGATTTCCCTCCTGGATCAGATCCAGAAACAGCATGCCACGTCCCACATAACGCTTCGCAATACTGACAACAAGACGAAGATTCGCCTCTGCCAGCTTCTTTTTGGCCTCTGCATCGCCCTCTTCCATACGCTTTGCAAGCTCTACCTCTTCATCTGCAGAGAGAAGCGGCACCTTTCCGATCTCCTTCAGATACATCCTGACCGGATCCTCAATGCTGACACCGTCCGGCACAGAGAGGTCAATATTCTCAATGTCCTCCTCGTCACCTTCACCGTCGGCCTCCATGCCAAGGATAATGTCGTCATCTACATCATCCTTATCATCGGAGATCTGGAACACATCGATCCCGTTGTTTTCGAGATATTCGATGATCTTCTCCATCTTCTCCTCATCTAACTCCATATCACCAAAGAAGTTATTGATCTCCTGATACTCCAGCACGTTCTTTTTGGTGTGTGCCAGCTCCTTTAATGCATTGAGCTTTTCAATAAACTTAACCTCGTGAGTCTCTCCCTTTTTACCATTACCGGCACCTTTCGCCTTTGATTTGGAAGATTTGGATGTTTTCGCCTTTGCCGGCTTTTTTTCAGCCTCTGCTGCGCCCTTCTTTGCAGGTGCCTCAGATTTTTTTGTTGTTTTCTTTTCTACTGTCTTCTTCGTTGTCTTTTTCCCACTATCTGCAGAAGTAGTACCTTTAGCAGTTTTTTCCACGGTAGCTTTCACCATTTTTTCCTCCTTGGTCTCTGCCGCCTTTACCTCCTGCTTTTTGTCTGTTGCCATACGATACCTTCCTTTCTTACCTATACTTTTTCCAATTATTTATGAAATATGCAGTTTTACTGCACCTTGCAGCATTTTCTTTTGTTGTACAAGCTTTTGAAGTTCATTCAGATCCGTGATCTCTCCTGCCTGCCGCTCAATACTGTGTTCTTTGATCTTCAGGATCAGATCCGTGATCGCCTTTTTCTTTTCATCGTTCTGGATCTCACTGCCAAAGCTTGTCTGAAACATGGACGCCACCTTATTCTGCTCCTCAACCTCGGTAAAATGTCCTATGATCCTTGCGGGTTCCAGCTCGTCC
>CAKRHL010000276.1 GCA_934338765.1 uncultured Lachnospiraceae bacterium
CAGGCACTTTACATTGTTATGATGAATATGACACGTATGCTTGCAAAGGACGGAGAAGGAGCAACGAAGCTTTTGGAGTGTACCTGTAAAGGTGCTCCGGATCAGGAGACAGCGATCATCGTTGCCAAAAGTGTGATCCGTTCCCCATTGTTTAAATGTGCAATGTTTGGAGAGGATGCCAACTGGGGACGTGTACTGTGCGCCATTGGTTATGCAGATGCAGATTTTGCCATTGATACCATGGATGTAGATCTTTCGTCGGCAGCAGGAACTTTAGAGGTTTGCAGAAACGGTGCAGGCATTGATTTCTCTGAGGATTTTGCAGCAAAGGTGCTGGCAGATGATGAGATTTATATTGACATTGATCTGAAGCAGGGAGAGGGATCAGCCAAAGCATGGGGCTGTGATCTCACCTATGATTATGTAAAGATCAATGGAGATTATCGTTCTTAAACGCTTTACCATTTCGGTAAAATCGGGTATGATATAGAAAACAATATGATGCAAGGGTCAGAGCAGATCGCAGTGGATCGATCTGTGGCCAATATGAGCCGCTGTTATATTGACACAGCGCAGGAGATCGGCGGGTCAATATAGCGGCGGCTTCTTGTATGTCATGTATAAAAAGGAAAGGTGGAAATATCAGATGAAGTATATTTATGGGGTAGACTTAGGTGGAACTACAGTAAAGATGGGACTTTTTGACGAGGAAGGCAATATGCTGGAAAAGTGGGAGATCGTGACCCGCAAGGAGAACAACGGAGAGCTGATCCTGCCGGATATTGCAAAGGCGATTGCCGACAAGAATGAAGAGAAGTCCATTGATAAAAGTGATGTCATTGGTATTGGTATGGGTGTGCCGGGTCCGATCACGGAGGATGGCCGTGTGCTGAAATGTGCCAATCTGGGATGGGGCATTTTCTCCGTGGCAGATGAGCTTCGCAAGCTGACAGGTGTAGAAAAGATCAAAGTGGGCAATGATGCAAACGTAGCAGCTCTCGGTGAGCAGTGGCGCGGAGGAGGCAGAGGCTTTGACAGTATTGTTATGGTCACTCTGGGTACCGGTGTTGGCGGTGGGATCATCCTGAACGGCAAGATCCTTACGGGAAGCAACGGTGCGGCCGGAGAGATCGGTCATTTGCTGGTAAATCCTCATGAGACACGTACCTGCGGCTGTGGCAAGAAGGGATGTCTGGAGCAGTATTCATCCGCAACGGGTATTACACGGATGTCCAAGGAGAAGCTGGAGCAGACCGATACACCGTCAGAGCTTCGTCAGTATGATCATCCGATCACCGGTCTGGAGCTGTTTAAGGCATACAAAAACGATGACGCTCTGGCAAAGGAGATCGTTGATACCTTCTCAAGCTATCTGGGCAAGGGATTGTCCCATGTGGCAGCTGTGGTAGATCCGCAGGCATTTGTGATCGGCGGCGGCGTATCCAAAAACGGTCAGATCGTACTGGACGTGGTACAGGAAAAGTATGAGCAGGATGTTATGTTTGCACTCAAGGGCAAAGAGTTCCGCCTTGCAGAGCTTGGCAATGATGCCGGTATGTACGGAGCAGTAAGAATGATTTTGTCATAAAATCATATTTTCCTATGAAAATACTGCTATTTACTTTCTTTTTTAGAAAAAATGTGTTATACTAAGGTTATATAGCGGATAGATGACACGAGATTTTGAAGCTGACATATATTTATAGAAAGCAGAGGTGATTATTGTGTTTGATTTTTTAAAGAAAAAGGAAACTTGGAAGGCTACATTTAAAACATTAGGTTCTGCATATAGTTATGCAAAGGTTGGTGACACAATCATCTTGCAGGAGCCAGATTCAGATCTTTCCGAGATACAGTTCCAGCGTAAACTGGAGGAGGCAATGTATAAATTTAAAGTTGAGATTACACAGGGACCATCTCATACGGAGGGATTTTGGCAGGTAGAACTGGTACGTGCCTGATTGGTTGTGCAGAGATGTAACTGATGAGCGGATGAGTCCGGTCAGTGCCTGAGAGCATTGCCGGACTCATTTTTCTGTGGAGTCAAGAAGATTCCGGGAGGTGGTAGATCGATGGAAATGAAGATGATCGGCAGGATCCACACGGATTTTGCAACTAAGTTTGGAATTCCGAGACAAAGCGGACTGGTTCCGGAGCTTATGGGGGAGATCGTTTTGGAGCCGGAGTACCGCAATCCGGATGCGATCCGTGGACTGGAGGAGTTTTCTCATCTCTGGCTTGTATGGGAGTTTTCGAAGGCAGTACGATCAGATTGGTCGCCCACAGTGCGTCCGCCCCGTCTGGGCGGAAATCAGCGGCTTGGCGTTTTTGCCACGCGTTCTCCGTTCCGTCCCAATCCGATCGGTCTGTCCTGTGTCAGGTTGGAACGGATCGATCTGGAGGATTCCAGAAAGCCTGTGATCTTGGTGTCGGGTGTGGACATGATGGACGGAACCCCTATTTATGATATCAAGCCATATCTTCCATACGCAGACAGTTATCCGGAGGCCAGGGGAGGGTTTACGGATGGGACAGAGGCACGGCACGTTATTGTGGAGCTTCCAGAGGAGCTTGTTACAGCGTCTGGAATTCCCGGAGAAAAGCTTCAAGCACTTCAGGGCGTTCTGGAGCAGGATCCCAGACCGAGATATCAGAAGGATCCGCAACGTATCTACGGGATGAGCTTCGGGGAATATGAAGTGAAATTTACGGTGCGGGAGGATGTTCTGCAGGTTGTGGAACTTATACAGAGAGAAATATAAAAGATAAAGATTTTTGGAATAAGGGCATAGGA
>CAKRHL010000277.1 GCA_934338765.1 uncultured Lachnospiraceae bacterium
TTCGGCATTTCCTCCTCACTCAGGTAAATTTTGTAAGGGATTTCCTGACTCATCATGATATTTACTCCTCCTGTGTTGGTTTATATCTTTCTTTTGCGTTTTCGCCTAAATATCCTTAAATATTTTACTCCATTTCACAACCACCGTCAACGAAAATACCGCAGACCGGGCATATTTTTTGGTGTATAGGAAAATGCTTGTAACGGAGGGCAAAACGCCGGTCTTGCCATTTTTTACAGATCACGACCGATACTCCACCACGTCATCCCAAGCCTTCCGCGGCCGCTGTGCCGGAGCCTCATCTCCGTACCCCAGTGCCACAACACCCGTGAGCTGATCGTCGGTTCCAATCTCCCGAGCCAGCTCGTTATAGGCAAAGCATGTATTGGCGATCCACAGAGAGCCGACTCCCAGCTCCGTGGCACGCAACAGCATATTCTCCACTGCCGCCCCAATCGAGAGGGAATCACAGCTTTCCACAATCCGCAGCTCCGCTCCGATCTCCTCATAGAATGTCCCGCCATTGGTATTTAAGACAGCCACCAGCACCGGAACCGCCCTCATAATCTCCAGCGTATGAGCCGCATCCGGCAAGCCGTAAGCAAATCCCGGCAGGTCAGTGACACCCTTTTTCTCCCGCTCCAAGCCTTTCTCCATAGCTGCCACCAGCTGCTCTTTTGCGCCTCCCTGATATACAATAAATTTCCACGGCTGTCTGTTTTTGGCGGAAGGTGCTAAAAGTGCCGCCCTGAGAATGTCATTGATCTTCTCCTTCTCCAATGGAATACTCTTATATTTTCGTATGCTTCTGCGATCTATAATTGCTTTCATCTTAATCCCCCGTTTTTCTGAATATATCAAGTTTTTCTTTTATTTTCGCACATATCATCTGTTATGTTCAAGCGCAAATTCAGACAAAAGGCACAATTTATATAAAACATTTCTTGTTTTCGTGAAGATATGCATTAAAACTTTTTTGGTTTTCGTGAAAATCATCCATTAAACATTTATCATTTTCGTGAAGATTGTGCATTAAACATTTTCTATTTTCGTGAAGATATATAGAAAAACATTTCTATTTTTCGTGATTTCCTGTTATAATTCCGCCAATTTTGTGCTATACTAATAACCATAAACCACTGACACAATGTTTGCAGATTGCGAAGGGAGTGTACATTATCATGGTATTTCAAAGAAAAATATATGACAAGCTTCTGAAATGGAAACAATTATCTGCCGGTTCCTCCGCCATTTTGCTGGAGGGCGCACGACGCATCGGAAAAAGTACCGTTGTGGAACAGTTTGCCAAAAATGAATACAGCGATTATATCCTTTTAGACTTTGCGAAAGAAAATACCGATGTCAAAAACAATTTCATTGAGAACATCGGCGATCCGGACACATTCTTTCGTAATCTGTTTCTGCTCAAAGGAAAGCAGTTAAAGGGAAAACGCTGTGCCATCATCTTCGATGAAGTGCAGTTGTTTCCTCAGGCAAGACAGGCAATAAAATATCTGGTGGCAGACGGCCGGTACGATTACATTGAAACCGGCTCCCTGATCTCTATCCGCAAAAATACAGAGGGCATCCTGATTCCTTCCGAGGAGACCAAGCTAAAAATGTATCCTATGGATTTCGAGGAATATTTATGGGCAATCGGCGATACCGTCACCTACGATGCCATCCAGCATGCTTTTGACACCCGTAAGCCTCTTGGAGACGCCATTCATCGAAAGATCATGAAGATATTCCGCACTTACATGGTCGTTGGCGGTATGCCACAGGCGGTAGATGCCTATGTTCACGGAAAAACCTTTGCACAAATTGATCTTATCAAGCGAAATATTTTAAACCTCTATGAAGAGGATCTGGCAAGATTTGACTCTGAAAACGGCCAGCGTGCTTCGGTTATATTCCGGACCATTCCGGAGCAGCTTGAAAATAAAAACTCACACTTTAAGTTTTCGCTGATCGATAAAAACGCCCGCTATCAGAATTATGTCAATGCTGTCAGCTTTGTCGCGGAATCTATGATCGGCAATGAATGTATCAATGTTACAAAACCGGAAGTGGCTCTGGAATTATTTGCTGACAGAAGCAATTTTAAGCTCTACATGGGTGACACCGGACTTTTAGTGACACAAATTTTAAAAACCCAGGAAGACAGCGATGAAGATATCTACAAATCTCTGATCTTTGACCAGCTTGGAATCAATCAGGGCATGGTAATTGAAAATATTGTAGCTCAAATGCTGCGTGCTGCCGGGCACGATCTGTACTTCCATGAATATATGTACACACCGAAGGGAACGGCCAGAGAAAAGAAATACGAAATTGACTTTATGACTGTCAAAAAGAAGAAAATCTGTCCTATCGAAGTAAAATCCTCCGGCTACACCTCGCATAAATCCTTCGATTATCTAGTTGAAAAATACCAGTTGAAAATGCAGGACCGCTATATCATATACACAAAAGATCTGAAGTATCAGGATGGGATTTTATATCTGCCACTATATATGACTCCTATGATATAAGCTATGCGAAGTCAAAAATATAGCAACCAGCCGGATACAGGTGTTTCCACCCGTCATCTGACTGATTGCTTTATGAAATCTCCCGCAAGTTCAAAAACGAGAAGCTTTCTCGAACCTTTTGCCGGAGCGAATCTCTGTAAATTTATAATACAATTCTTTCTACTGCTTGCATCCCGATCATAACATATTACATCTGGCACCGGATCCTGTCGCTCCACGAACCATACACCTTTGTTCCATCATCGTTCT
>CAKRHL010000278.1 GCA_934338765.1 uncultured Lachnospiraceae bacterium
CTGCCGTTCAGAGTATCTAACAGGTTCTTTTCCCACTGCTCCATGCCGCGGGGATCTACGGTATCCATGACAGCAACCTTCTCGTCAAGGATCACATAGGAATTGTAAGAAACTCCCTCAGGAACAACATACTGGCTTTCAAAAAGATCGATCGTGGTGTCATCAACACCAATGTACTTTACGGAATCTGAAATAACTACACTCATTAGTAACCTCATTTCTGCGCACGGTATATTATTTTAAGCGCAGCAGCTGTGCGCCGGATACTGCGTTGTGATCATCAGGGAGACATGATAATGCTCCGATCGATTTCTATTCTAAATTGGGGCGGGTTGCCTGTCAATAGATTTCTCAGTCCAATTTGATCCCCTGTAAAAGCTTTGCAAAAGGGCTGGTATCCTGCTCATCCTCATGGCTGTCAGCAGCATATTCGGAAGGGATCTCGTAGCTTTCCTCCTCCCGGTCCGGCTCGTCCTCGCGGAGTGCCTTGATACTCAGGGAAATACGGTCGCCCTCGATCTTTAAGATCTTTGCTTTTACAACCTGTCCCATTTTAAGTTCTTCTTTTGGGGACTTGATAAACTTATTGGTGATCTGGGAGATGTGGCACAGACCGGTGAGTCCTTCACCGATATCAATGAATACGCCGTAGGACTCCATGCGGGTTACAGGTCCCTCGACGATATCTCCGGTGGTAAGCCGGCCGATATGCTGTGTTTTTTCTGCCAGAGCCTTTTCCTTCTGGATCATTTTGGCAGAGAGTACCAGCTTCTGGATATCCTTTTCAACTGTAATGATCACGGCCTGGACGGTCATGCCCACATAGCTTTCCGTGTCCTCCACATAGGTAAGGGCCAGCTGGGAAGCCGGGATAAATGCCCGGATATCCTTTACATATCCAACCACACCGGCAGAAACTGCCTCTGTGATCTTGACATTAAATACGGTTCCCTCTGCCATGTCCTCCTTTAATTCATCCCAGACCAGCACACGGTTCGCTTCCTTTTTGGAGAGGATCACGTTGCCGCCGGCATTTTCCGGATCCAGTACCATTGCCTTAATCACATCTCCGATGATCATATCCTTCTTAATAGAAAAGGATGGATCATCGCTGCATTCCTCGATAGGGATGATACCTTCTGTGTAATAATTCAGATCAACCGTTACCTCGGTATCGGAAATGCCGATCACGGTCACATCTAGAATATCCCCTTCACGCAGGACCTGAAAGGAACGCTCCAGCTCGTTTTCATAGTCCTTCATACTCTTTTCTTCACTCATGCTAATCCTCCATTTCACTGTGTTTTTTGTACCCGTAAGATCTTTGCTTATGCAGTACAACGCATACCTGCTGATAATATATTATAAAGTTAAATCTTCTACATTTCTTTTTCTGTCATGTCTTCCATTCTTCCACCGCCTTCCTAATTGTAGTATAGCGGATTTACAGTGTGTTTACAAGCTGACTGATTGATATGCTGTAAAGAAAAAAATTACAATATTTCTCCCTCCGTTTCTTGTATTTCATGGTTATTGGGTAAATATTATCTTATTTGAGAACCCTGACGGTACAGGTTTCTTTCGTGCCGTCCTCTGTAAAGGAGATAACAGCGGTTCCTGCACTCCGGGTGGTAAGATTGCCAAGCTGATCTACCTGAACGACATTTGGCTTGTTTGATCTGATCAGTGGTGCATTGCCACTGGAGACCATATAATCGAGAGTGCATGTTTCACCGACTTTCATGGTCAGAGAAGTAGAAGATATGCGGATGAGTGGAGATTCCACTTCGATCTCGCATGTTTTTGAGACACCGTCTGCTTTGGCAGTGATGATTGTGGTACCGTGCTTCTGAGCACACACAAGCCCGTTGTCGTTGACTGTTGCGATGCGGGGCCGGCTGGATTTCCAGGCCGGCTGTATCCCGGAAGACACGTCGGCAGTCAACTGGATCTGCTGGCAGCGGAAAAGCTTTGCGTAGATGTGATTTAACCGGATGACAGGCTTTTTGACTGTGACACGGCAGGTGGCGGTTGTTTTACCTGATTTTACCGAGATCATAGCAGTGCCCGGCTTACAGGCTGTAATAATACCATTGCTGTCCACTACTGCAACGCTTTTTTTATTGCTGCGGTAGACCGGCACTGTGCCGTCTGAGGTCGATGCCCGGAGTGTAAAGACTTCTCCGTTTTCCAGTGATATCCGTTTGGCGTTTAATGTGATCCTGGGTCTGACTGTACTTTTGGCTGCCGGTCTGACTGCAGCCCGGCATGAGACAGCGGAAATGCTGAAAAGACCCATGATGATCGACAGTATCGTGAGTATGACGAGAATATATCGTCGGCCTGATAATGAATGTTTCATAGAGAATTCCCTCCTTGCCGGAGGAGAAATATTGTAAAGTGTTTGGAGTATAACACCACGCAATGCAAAAGGTCAATAGTGATTGACTATTTTTGGAACATTGCACGAAAATAAAAAGTATTTCCGGTAAACATCACGGAAAATTCGGAAATCTCGGGAAAGAAGTTTGTGCATCATGCTTTTTTGTGGTATAGTTAAAAGGAGTGATGTTTTAATGCATACATGTGCATCAGTATACGAAAATTTGCCGGAGATTCCGGATGGATCCGGCATACATATTGCAAAATGGAGGATAATGACATGGCAAAGATCGAGATGAAGACACCGTTAGTTGAGATGGATGGCGATGAGATGACCAGAATTCTCTGGAAAATGATCAAGGATGAGCTGCTGCTTCCTTTTATTGATC
>CAKRHL010000279.1 GCA_934338765.1 uncultured Lachnospiraceae bacterium
GTCCCATCCGGATTGCAGCGAACCAGATCCAAACTTTTCCAATCATCTCCCTCATCCTGATTTCCCAGATAGTAAAGATATTCCCCGTCAAAAGAGACCAAGAGACGACTGATACTCTCAATCCATCCGTCACAATCCGCATTTTTATGTTGGCAGCCAATCTTTTGACAAATAGGGGTTTCCTTCCTGGTTTTTGCATCGATATAAACAATTCCCCTGTCCCCATATTCAAACAGCCCCTTGTCCCCATACAATGCTCTGGAAAAGGAAGCATCACAAAACCAATCTTGCATAGATGTCTGTCTTTTGCCAAAAAAGAAAATCACGAAAACGACTCCCGCCGCAAGTACAAAACACACCCCACAGACAAGCAGGGTTCTCTTAGATATTCTTTTTCCATGTTTCATATTGTTTCCTCACTTCCTTCAGCAGTTTCTTTTGCTTCCCGGCTACTGTTTTTTTTGCTATCTCATATTCCTCCGAAAACGTACTCTCTTTCCAGATATCATAATATTCTTTTCCCGCATCTGCATAAGTGCTTACATCCTTAAAATTTTTAAAATCCAGTTGAAACCCGGCAAACTTTGAAGTCTGACATTTTTTAGAACGATACAGATTCTGCTTTTGTTGTCTGATGTTTTTGTAGTAAACGGTCTCCTCTTCTGTCGGCAGGGAGCCCCGGAACAGCCCCAGTACATCCACTAAGCTGTGACTGACGCCTTTATCACTGACAACTCTTCCGTTTTCTATGGTATAATCCTTCCCCTCTTTTCCATACAGCAGAAGCCTTGTATAATCATCTCTGGTATACAATAAGGTTAATAACTGTAACGCATTTTCTTTCTTTTTACTTTTTTCACAAATCCCCGTCGTTCCACCATTCCGTTCAAAATTTACCGTAAAATCCAGATCATAAACGGATACGCCGTCTAAAGAATCAACGGTCTCCGTTCTCTTTGTCAACAAAATCGTAAACTCTTTCTTTTTAATCAGCTCTTTTATCTTGTCCCGGTCACCGCTGTTTTGGTGAAAAGTGCAAAGCTCATTGATCTGTCCGGCTTTATTCAGATCATAAAACAACTTTTCCAGTTGATATATCTTGGAATTTTCAAATACCGTTGATATTGTTTCTGTTTTTCCGTCAAAATACATGCCGTAATCAATATTTCCACCCAAAATACCGGCAAAATCTTCGAGAGATAGATCGAATAAAAGCTTGTCCTTGTCCGTTTTATTTTTGGATAAATATTGGTTGACCGATAAAATATCTCCATTAAAATTGGCTGCCTTTTTCCCAAGTACATCTTTATTAAAGACAATGCAGTATTTTCCGTCTGCAAAAATACCGTTTGGCACCGTATAAACCCGGCCGTCCACCTCCACCGATTTCCACAGAGGATCTTCAAAAGCACCATATAATTCGCTTTTATCATTCATCTGTCCGTCTAAACACATCAAAAGATTATCCCGGCATAATTCTGTCACATAGTTTCTTTCATCTGTATTTTGACCTGCTAATGCAATATCCGTTGATCCATCCTTTAACACCTGACGAATCTCACGATCATACTCATCTTCCTTTAAATATTGAAATTTGAGACGAAAGTTATATCCGTCTTCCCTTAATTTTTCGTTGAAATATTTCAAATACGTTTCATTCACATCGACATCATCAGATATAGTCCAGACAATATCCGATGATGACGCAGAAACCAGACGTGCCTTAATGCCTGCCTTATCAGCAGTCCCGGCTGTTTCGCTCCCGACAGTTTCCGTCTCAGCTGTTTTTTGCTGCTTTTGCACATCCTTGGAACACCCACACATTAAAATAGATACAAACACAAGTGTACCGGTAAGTAACTTTTGTCGTAATTTCATTGCCTCACCCTCCTTTACAATTCCCCATAACTGATAAATACCATATCTTAATTTTATCAGCCGTATAAATGCCTGTCCATAAAGACGAATGTAATATCATATATTCTTCAGAAAGTCAGAAAATTGTTAAAAAAAACGAGCATTTTCCTATACACTAAATATAAAACTCCCGGTCACCATTTCAGGTAACCGGGAGTCCATATTGTTATATTTCATTTCAAGTAGATCACAGCTTACTCAGCCACGGAACTATATTTCATTATTTGCTCAGGAACTCATCAATTCCCTTTGCAGCTGCCTTACCGGCACCCATTGCAAGGATTACGGTTGCAGCTCCTGTTACGGCATCACCACCGGCATATACGCCTTCCTTCGTGGTCTGTCCGTTTTCTTCCTCCGCAATGATGCACTTTCTCTTGTTGATCTCCAGACCCTTTGTGGTAGATGAGATCAGTGGGTTCGGGCTGGTACCCAAAGACATGATAACGGTATCTACATCAAGGGTAAACTCAGAGCCTGCGATCTCCACAGGTCTTCTTCTGCCTGACTCATCCGGCTCACCAAGCTCCATACGGATACAGGTCATTCCCTTTACGCTTCCATTCTCGTCCACAAGAATCTCTGTCGGATTTGTGAGAAGATCAAATACGATCCCCTCTTCTTTTGCATGATGTACTTCTTCCACTCTGGCAGGAAGCTCTTCCTCACTACGGCGATATACGATATGAACCTCAGCGCCCAGACGAAGTGCTGTTCTTGCTGCGTCCATTGCAACGTTACCACCACCAACGACAGCAACCTTCTTGCCGGCAATGATCGGTGTATCATATTTATCATCAAATGCTTTCATCAGGTTGCTTCTGGTCAGGTACTCGTTTGCAGAGAATACACC
>CAKRHL010000280.1 GCA_934338765.1 uncultured Lachnospiraceae bacterium
CAACAAGGGTATTCTGTTGTCCGGGGAGGGGCAGGAGTTTTTAGGGTATGCCAGACAGGTGTTGGAACAGGCAGCTATTCTGGAGGATAAATACAAGGGAAACGGCGGTGGCAAAAAGCAGTTTTGCGTGTCCACACAGCATTATTCCTTTGCGGTCAATGCCTTTGTGGATCTGATCAAGGAGTATGGGCAGGAGGAGTACGATTTCAGTATCCGGGAGACCCAGACCTATGAGATCATTGAGGATGTGGCTCACATGAGAAGTGAGATCGGAATCCTGTTTTTGAATGATTTTAATGAGACGGTGCTTCGCAAGATCCTGAAAACAAATGATCTGGAGTTTCACGAATTATTTGTGGCAAAGCCCCATGTTTTTATCAGCAGAAAGCATCCTCTGGCGGACCGGCAGGTGATCACGAATCAGGAGCTGGAGGCATATCCGTATCTGTCCTTTGAGCAGGGCGAGCACAATTCCTTTTATTTTTCGGAGGAGATATTTTCAGCTTCGGAGAGAAAGAAAAACATCAGGGTCAGAGACCGGGCTACGCTGTTTAATCTGCTGATCGGATTAAACGGGTATACCGTCTGCAGCGGTGTGATCGATAAGAAGCTCAACGGTAAGGATATCATTGCGGTGCCTCTGCAGGACGAGGGAGATATGCGGATCGGTTATATTACTCATAGGAAAGCAGTTCCCGGCAGACTGGCTGCTACATATCTGGAGGCGTTGCGGAAGTATTTGGGATAGAATTTGATTTGTACAGAAAGGATACTTTCCTATCCGGTAATATCCGGCGGATAATAAATATGTCGGATGCTTGACTGTAATTTATGGAACATAGAAATGGGTTGTATATAGTTTAAAACTATGAACAACCCATTTTTTATGTATTATACAAATATCTAATGGAAACGTATAATGATGTCATCATAAAGAACAAAATAAATCTGGCAGCAGAAGGAGCCTGTGTAACAATCAGGTACGGGCAGTCTGCGAAAAAAGGAGGACGAATATGAAGACATCAGTGATCGGTTATCCAAGAATCGGAAGCTTAAGAGAATTAAAATTTGCTTCGGAGAAGTATTTCCGAAAGGAGATCGGAGCGGAGGAGTTACTGCAGACGGCAGCAGAGCTTCGGAAGCAGCATTGGACTTCTCAGAAAAACGCAGGGGTTCATTTTATTTCCAGCAATGATTTTTCATTTTATGATATGGTTCTGGACACAGCAGTTTTGCTGGGAATTGTGCCAAAGAGATATCAGGAGCTGAAGCTTTCTGAGTTGGATACATATTTTGCACTTGCCAGAGGATATCAGGGGGAATCCGGTGATGTAAAGGCACTTGCCATGAAGAAATGGTTTAATACCAATTATCATTACATTGTACCGGAGCTTGAGGATGACACGGAGATTTTTCTTTCCGGGACAAAGCCATGGGATGAATACGAGGAAGCAAAGGCACTGGGTATTGAGACAAAGCCTGTGATCATCGGTGCCTATACTATATTAAAACTCACACGTTATACCGGGAAGAAAACAGCCGATGATTTTGTGGATGATATTGTGAAGGTATATCAGGATATTGTGGAAAAATGTGAAAAAGACCAGATTGCCTGGGTGCAGTTTGATGAGCCGGCACTGGTACAGGATATGAGTCTGGAGGATGTTACTCTTTTCCACCGAATTTATGACGAGA
The DNA here is from genome assembly GCA_934338765.1 of uncultured Lachnospiraceae bacterium. Lineage (GTDB taxonomy): Bacteria > Bacillota > Clostridia > Lachnospirales > Lachnospiraceae > Jutongia. Next base: position 1,696 of record CAKRHL010000280.1, read on the forward strand.
TCCTGGCAGACAAGGGAAGCTGTAAGATTCTGCTGCAGACATATTTCGGAGATGTCAGGGATATTTATCAGGAGCTGATCCGGATGCCATTTGACGGAATCGGTCTTGATTTTCTGGAAGGAAAAGAGACCGGTCATCTGATCGAACGCTATGGATTCCCACAGGATAAGGTGCTTTTTGCGGGACTTGTCAACGGCAAAAATATCTGGAAAAATCATTATGAAAAAACGCTGTCTGTTTTAAAAGAATTAAAGGATAAGGGGATTCAGACGGTACTCTCCACTTCATGCTCCCTGCTTCATGTTCCGTATACATTGCAGTATGAGGAGAAGCTTTCCGGAGAATATAAGGCCTACTTTGCATTTGCGCAGGAGAAGCTTTTGGAATTAAAAGAGCTGAGTGAGTTGGCAGATCAGACATCTTATCAGGACAGTCCGGCGTATCAGAAAAACCGCAAGCTTTTTGACGGAGACAGAGACTGTCAGAAACAGGAGGTCACCGAGAGATTATCAAAGGTCACGGATCAGGATTATACCAGACTGCCAAAGCGGAGTGAGCGTCAGGCTCTGCAGAAAAAGGTTCTCGGTCTGCCGGAATTTCCGACCACAACTATTGGTTCCTTCCCACAAACAAAGGATGTCAAGGCGAATCGTTCCGCATTCCGCAGGGGGGAGATCACCAGAGAAGAATATGTGGCATTTAATCAGAAGAAGATCGCGGAATGTGTCAAGTGGCAGGAGGAAATCGGACTGGATGTACTGGTGCATGGTGAGTATGAGCGAAACGACATGGTGGAATACTTTGGCGAGGCATTGGGAGGATTCCTTTTTACCGAGAAGGCATGGGTACAGTCCTATGGTACGCGTTGTGTGAAGCCGCCGATCATCTGGGGAGATGTGTACAGGGAAAAACCGATTACGGTAGAATGGTCTGTCTATGCACAGTCCCAGACAGAGAAGATTATGAAGGGAATGCTCACCGGACCTGTGACCATATTAAACTGGTCCTTCCCTAGAGAGGATATCTCTATCAAAGAATCTATTTCCCAGATTGC
>CAKRHL010000281.1 GCA_934338765.1 uncultured Lachnospiraceae bacterium
GAATATACCTCCAGCTCGTCCATAAAGGCTTCCATAAAGGCAAACCCCATACCGGAACGCTCCCACTCCGGCTTCGTGGTATACAAAGGCTCCATTGCTTTTTCAATATCCGGGATGCCAACTCCGTGATCTGTGATCTCTACCATGATATCCTGCCCCTTTATCTCGCAGACGATCTCTATCTCCCCTTCCCCGTTGTTGTACCCATGCAGAATACTATTGGTAACAGCCTCCGATACGGCAGTCTTTACGTCTGCCAGCTCCTCCAATGTAGGATCAAGCCGTGTAATATACGCAGCTACCACAGTTCTTGCAAATGCCTCATTTTGTGAATTGCTATCTATGATCAGTTTCATTTTCTGCCTCCATTGATCTGAATTTTTCGTTTTCTTATTTTTCCCTTTTGGCGTTAAGGCCTGCCACTGCCTGCTCCGGTGTTGCATACCGCTCAATGATCTGAAATAATCCGGACAGATTAAAGATCCTCTCAATTTCTTTTCCGACATTGGTCACTGCTGCTTTCCCTCCCCGGAACATTACTCTCTTATATCTTCCCATGATCAGACCGATCCCGGAGCTGTCCATAAAATCGTTCTCCCGGAAATCAAAGATAATATGACGGATATCTCCTGCGTCGATAAGCCTGTCCGACTGCTCCCGGAGCAAATTTACCGTATGATGATCCAGATCCTGCGAGATATAAATGATCAGACAGTTTTGCTGTATTTCGTAATGAATTGCTTCCTGCTCCTTTTGATTCAAAATAATCACCATTCCTTTCTCAAAATATGCATTTTCCTATAAACCAATAAACGAAAAAAGACCCGCCAGAGTGATACAATAAAATGTACACTCTGACAGGTCTCCCCATCATTTTCTCTTATGTCTGCCAACCGGTTACTGTCCGATCTCCCGTAGTCTGCTCTTGGCTTCCGCAACACGGACAGAATCCGGATAATCATTGACTACCTGATCATAATACTGCTTGGCTGTCTCAAAATCAGACTTCTGCTGATAACAGCGTCCCAGAAAGTACATGGCATCCGTATTATCTGCATTGAATTTCAATGCCTTCTTCAGCAGCTTGATCGCCTTATCATAATCCTTCTGTCCGGCATATTCTCCTTCACCATTATAACAGTCTCTTCCCTGTGTAAAGAAGGATTCGGATGCCGTAGAATAGGTTTCTTTTTTTATCTTTTTATAGAACTTTTTGGCTTCCTCTCCCGCCAGGCTGTCCGGATCAACCTTATCCAGAGCCTTCGCTGCAGAAAGCTTATCATCATTGATGTAATACTGCATTGCCTGGATCAGATTATCATAAACCGCCTGAACACCATCCAGATCCGTAGGGCTGCCACTTTGATAATCCGACAATCTCTTGGTCAGCTCGTCCACCTGCTTCTGCAGCTCTGTATTGGCATTTTTCAGCGTGCTCACATCACTTTCCCCGGAGGCGAGATTCTCACTATATGTCTTAAAGGCTTTGTTTTCTTTGTCACTGGAATACTTCTTTAATGCAGGAGTGATCAAAAACTGCATGATCACGATTCCGGCGATCAGGCCTAAAAGAACATGCACAAACGGCATAACGGACGGCTTCTCCTCCTTGTACAGAGTGATCGGCTTGTAGGCATTGTCATCTACTCTCGGCAACGTCTTTCGCACCGGCTGTTCTGCAGCCTTTTCTACCTTTGGCGCTGCATTCTCTCCCTTGACATGAACATCCGACAGCTCCTTTAAATAAGCAAGCGTTGTCGTGTTGGTCACATCCACGCCACTGATGGATTTCATCAGCTTATATGCACGCACCCGGTTCTCCTTCTTGCCGGTCTTCATATACAACAGTGCCAGAAGCTGATGTGCCCGGATAAACTTCGGATTGGTACTGACTACCTTCTTGAGCTGGATGATCGCCATATCCTCATCACCATTCTTGGCCGAAAACAGTGCAGAATTGTATTTCTTCACCATCTGGCTGTATGTCTCCAGCCGGTTCGGATTGGACTGGATCAGCCCGATATAATAATCTGCTTCATTATGCTCATTTTGAAAATGTTTGCTAATGACCCATTCACTGAGAGCCGATACGATCTCTCCCTCTTCAAAATAGATCAACCCCAGAAGGTTTCTTGCGTTGGTATTTAATTTGTTAAATTTTAAGCTTTTGTGCAAAGATGCGATCGCTCCGGAAAGGTCTCTGACCTTCGCCTGCTCCAGGCCACGGTTATAGCAAATATTGGATGCACTGAGAACCCTGCGGTAATTGCGCAGCTCCTGTCCACAGTTATCACAACGATCCTTCTTGAAAGACACCTCTGCATTACATCTTGGACATCTCATTGTTCATTCCCCTATTCTGCGTTCTTTGTGCCGGTACCTGCATCGGCCAGAATACTCTGGAGCAGATCCATTACATCTGTTGTACTGTTTCCGTAAATAGCATCTTCTGCCTGTTCAATATCAAGACTTGGCTGAAATTTTTCTAATTCTGCCTCAAAATCCATCTTACACTACCTCCATTCCATCATCAAATCATTTCTGCCGCAATTATCGACATCATACTTACTCCAGACCATAGGATACGATTCCCGTTCCTCGTCTTCTATATTCTACACCAGCAATCTCATCCTGAACAGACACATGTTTTCCATTGACCGTGATCTCTGTTCCCGGATGCGCCCTTTTTAAGATGGTGATACTGGCATCATTTGTTTTACTCATCTGATCCACCGACTCCTGCTTCC
>CAKRHL010000282.1 GCA_934338765.1 uncultured Lachnospiraceae bacterium
TGAACCGGAAAAAGAAATGGTGGAACGTCTTAGGGCAAATGTGAAACAGAATTATAAAAAATAACATTGTCTATTGAGACTAAGGGAAAGAGACGGTTCTCTGCCAAATGGTGGAGAACCATTTCTTTTTTAGCAACAAATTATATGAAGTAGACATAACAACAAAAATGCGTTATAATGACAGATACGGAAAAAATGTGCAAAGAATAAATAAGGAATGAGGCGTTATGCAGAAAAAATACACAAACGAGATTCTGAATCTCCTACGGAGTATACAAAATATCGATTATATCACTCCCGATGAAATACCTCAGATTGATTTATATATGGATCAGGTGACGACATTTATGGACGAGCATCTGCGTTCTTCCAAGCGTTTTGAGGAGGACAAGATACTCACCAAGACCATGATCAATAATTATACCAAAAATAATTTGCTGCCGCCGCCGGTCAAGAAGAAATATTCCAGTGAGCATATGCTGCTGCTGATCTATATTTATTATCTGAAGAATTTTTTGTCTATCAATGATATCCAGAGTATTCTGAATCCATTGACGGAGAAGTTTTTTGGAAGCGAGGACGGACTGTCTTTAAGCGATATTTACCGGCAGATCGTGGAGCTGGAGCAGGAGAATATCAATTCCCAGGCGAGAGACATTATCCGTAAGCTGAACAAGTCCGGAGAGGCCTTTGCTGATGTGGAGGATCCGGAGGAGAAAAAGCTTCTGACGACATTTGCGTTTATCTGTATGCTGAGCTTTGATGTCTGGGTAAAAAAGTCCGTTATTGAGAATCTGATCGATGATACACTGGGGGACAAAAAGAAAAATAAATAATAAAACAGACAAAACACCGGAAGTAACTTTCCGGTGTTTTTTGCATATAATGACAGGAAGGGGACTGGTGATCGGAGGAAATCGATGAGAAGGGAATATCGTGTTAAGCCTGTAAAACACAAACACGAAAAGAGGATGAAAACGGAACCTTCTATACAGGATCCTGTGTTATCCAGAAAAATATCGGGAGTGTTAAGTCTTTCGGAGGATATCCTGGCAAGGGCTCCTGTGGTGACCAGTTTTGGCAGATACCGGGTATGTATTGAGAATTACCGTAGTATACTAGAATATCAGGAGGAACAGATCCGGATACAGACCAAAATAGGAAAGATAAGAATTGCCGGAAAGCATCTTGGAATTGCATATTACAGAGAAGATTGTATGTGTGTGGTAGGAGAGATCCATTCCATCGAATATCAATAACCGTGGAGGAGCAGGGATGATACATAAAATATTGATCTGGCTGGGCGGCTATGTGGAAGTGCGCCTGCCGGGAGAGGAAGCGGAACGGTTTATCAATATCTGCCGGACCAAGGGGATCTTCTGGTGGAAGATCCGTTGGCAGCGTGAAGGAAAGTATGTGTACGGCTGCATGAGAAGGAAGGATTATTACAGACTTCGTGGAATAGTACAAAAGACGGGAGTATTTCCGGTAGTGAAAACGAGGATCGGTGGTTACTTCTGGTTTAGACGGGGATTGTCCAGGGCCAGCTTCTGGTGCGGCATCCTGTGTATGCTGTGTGTGTTATTTGTGCTGGCAGGAAGGATATGGGGGATTGAGATATCCGGTCAGTCCTATCATACAAAGGACAGTATCCTGAGGTTTTTGGAATCGGAGGATATTTACGGCGGAATGGCAGGAAAGGATGTGGTGTGCAGTGAAATCGAGACAAAGCTTCGCAAAAAATATCAGGATATTGGATGGGCCTCTGTGGAAAAGTCCGGAAGCAAGCTTTATGTGCGGCTGGACGAGGTGCTGCTGCGCGGACAGAAGCATAAGAAACAGCCGGCAAGTCTGGTGGCAGAGGATACCGGGACGGTGTTAAGCATCGTCACAAAAACAGGGACAGCGAAGGTCAGGGCAGGGGATCAGGTGAAAAAGGGGCAGAAGCTGATCTCAGAGAAGGTAAAGATCGTGGGGGATAATGATGAGGTGTTGGCAAGAAAGCATGTCCGTGCCACGGGAACTGTTGTACTCCGGTCGGTTTATCATTATGAGGACGTTTTGAAAAAGTCATATCAAAAAAGGGAGATTACGGGAAAAAGCCGCACAATATATCAGATAGGAATAAAAAATAAAAATCTTTTTTTATATAATCCCTTAAAAAGTTTGGAAAGTTACAAAAAATATGATATAATCCGTGAAGGTGGGCAAGTATGCCCTTTTCTGTCGTACCGCTTTCCCATATCCTTCCGGAAGAAGACATTTCAGGAGGTCAGGGAGGAGAAAACGCAGTATTCCGGAGAAGAGGCAGAGGCGATACTCACCGGCCGGTTTGATTATTACCGCCAGCAGATGGCAGAAAAAGGCTGCTATGACATGGAGGGTGAGCTGGTTATCGGGGAACAGGGGGACCGCTTTGTGGGAAAGGCAGATATTGTCTATTCCAGGGAGCAGAAGACATATCAGTAAAACGCTGATGATGCGTTTTTCACGACTATTTGTGTGAGTTTGGAGGAAATACAGTACATGTCGATTATGGAGACAGTGATAGAGATACCTGCTGAGCATGAAAAAAACATATTTGGCAGTTTTGATGCGTATATCAAGAAGATCGAGCGAAATCTCAATGTAACGATGGTTGCCAGGGATGGGGGATTGAAGCTGGTGGGAGAGGCTGCCAGTGTCAAGACGGCAGAGAGTATATTGATGCAGCTTTTGGAGTTGTCCCGGAGAGGCAATACCATCAC
>CAKRHL010000283.1 GCA_934338765.1 uncultured Lachnospiraceae bacterium
GCACTGTATCCAGACTCATGCGGTATCTCTCCGCAAACCGGTTATCCCGGCGCAGGCCGCAATAATAACAGTCATTTTTGCAATAAGAGGACAGGTCGATCGTACCCATCCATTGAATCCCCTGCGCCGCCTGATCCAGCCTTGTCTGCACAGCATACTGACTTACCAGCTCCATGAGCTGTGCATCCCGGAAACGTATCATTTCAGCATACGCAGCCCCCTCCAGCTGTCCCGTCTCTCTCAGACGCTTTGCGTATTCCTGAAGTCCTTCGTTCAATTTTTCCTCCTGCCTTCCGTCCATTATCTTATTTTATGATGCCATATTTTTGTGTAAAACGCAAGACAGACAAAAAAGGATCTCCGTCAACCGGAGATCCCTTTTATTATTGTACTTCAAACTGCTTCAGCAGTCCGCATATCGTTTTGTCAAGCTCTTCCTTCAGTTCCTCCAGACTGCATGGCGTTCCATAAAGGATCACACTGTAGCAGGATGCACTAACAAGCTCCACGATCATATAGATCATCAGCTCCTTCTGACGGAATTTCCGATCGGACTCTCCCAGAATCTCATCAAAGATATCCATACATTTAATATTTCCCATATTACTGATACGGATATGAGAGAACACTGCCCAGCTGAGATTTTTGGAAATAAATCGCATCAACGCTTTATTTTCATCAAGCTGATCCACCACATGATTTACAAGAAAGACTACCTTTTCTTCCAGGCCGGAAAATTCTTTCTCTCTCATCGCTTCCTCTGCTCTTTCAAAAAGGCGGCTTGCCTTATTGGCAATCAGTCTGTCTCTGATATCATATTTATCCTTAAAATACAGATAAAAGGTGCCCTTCGCCAGCTTTGCCTGTTTGGCGATATCGGATATGGAGGTGTTATTGATCCCCTTGGAGGTAAAGAGCTCGAATGCCGACATTAGAAGTGCTTCCTGCTTCTGCTTCTTTTTTTCTTCGACACGCTCGCCCATATAATTCCTCATTTCTATAAGATCACCCGGAACCGATATTCCAGGCGATCTTTTAAATGCTTCTTATCAGATCTGATCAATCCTCATCAGCAGTCAGTTCTTCTGTTGCCATAATGAACTTCACGCTGCCATCCATACCATCGGCATTTCCGCTGAAGCTTGTGTAATCACCGGAAATACTGCTGATCTTGGAAAGTCTGTCATTGAGATCATCTGCACTGTCAAGCATCTCTGTAACAGCATCTGCAATCTTGCGGATGCCGTCTTTATCAAACTCTTTCATTCCATCCTCTAAGGTAGATGCACCATCATTGAGGCTGTCAATTCCGTCAGAAACCTTGCCGGTTGCATTGACAAGCTTTGTCATACCTGCAAACAGCTTGCCGGTTCCCTGATCCAGTGTAACGGCACCCTTGCGAAGCTTGTCGCTGTTGCCTGTAAGCTTCTTTGCTCCCTTGGTGATCGTGGAAGCATTCTTGATCAGACCGGATGCACCGTCATTCAATGCTTTATTGTTGCTGGTCAGTGTACCTGCTGCCGTATCCATCTTTCCGATGCTCTCAGAAAGCTGAGTCACACCTGCCTTCATCTGTGCATTTCCATCGGTCAGCGCCTTCGAGCTGTCACGAAGCTGTGCTGCATATCCGGACATGGTGCCTGCTGCTGTTTCCAGAGAAGCGGCTCCTGTGTAAAGGTTTGTTCCTGTAGATGTTTTGTCTGTTGCGGCCTTCATGGTTGCAAGTGCTGCTGCCAGATCTGCTGCACCATTCTTGTCAGCATCTCCGTCTGCCTTGCCGTTTGTGGCGGCATCGACAGCGGCTGCTACCTGCTCACCGCCCTGTATATACTGGATCGCACCCTGTAATGCAGCGGCTGCCTGCTTTGCACCGGCGTCCCCTGCCTCTGCTGCTGCCTGATACTGCTGTGCCATTGCCTGTAAACCTGCAACGCACTGATCCAGCTCATCTGTCTTTTTCAGTTGTGACGCTGCAGCATTGATCTGTGTAACTCCCGCCTGTGCTGCTGCAAGACCATCGTCCAGCTGACCAATGCCGTCCTTCAGGCTCTTGGTTCCTGTGGTCATCTGATCCATGTTTTCTTTTGCGAGAAGTTTATTAACAGAAGCTACATAAGTGTCAACACCGCTTCCAAGCTGCTCATACTGTGCCGGCAGATCCTTTGTCGCGGTACGAAGCTGATTGATGGCATCCACCAGCTGACTGGTACCTGAGGTGTATGCCTGCACACCCTTTGACAATGTCTTAGCACCCTTTACATAAGTGGTAACCCCCTTCAAAAGCTTATCAGTTCCCTTTGTATAACTTACAATACCGGTCTTTAATGTGCCGGTACCATCCTTCAATGTGGAAACACCGTCCTTCGCACTCTTTACCGCATCGGCATACTCAGAAAAGCTGTCACTTAACTTCTCTGTTCCATCATGAAGCTTCTTGGTTCCGTTGACAAGCTGTGAAGATGCATCGGTCAGATCATCGATCTTGTCTGTAAGCTCATCCATATCATCAATCTTGTCAAAATCAAGCTCATTGAAAAGCTGATTGGTCGCTACCGTATAAGTGGAATTCATCTCAAAATCCTTCACATCAGCCTTGATGGTTACAGTGTCTGTGATCTTGTCGCTGATCTTGGAGGTATCAATATCCATATCATCACCAAAATCAAGATTGTCAAGATCCAAACTCTCTGCCAGTCCCGGGAAACCATAAGCAACAATGACATCATTATC
>CAKRHL010000284.1 GCA_934338765.1 uncultured Lachnospiraceae bacterium
ATCTGGTAGAGCAGGATAAGGTATTCCATAAGAAGTCCGTCAGCACCTCATCCGCGGTGGAAACCTTTGAAAAGTACGGTATGAAGGACAAAAAGAAGCTGTTTGAATATCGCAGGGTTTCCAAGGTAAATATTTATAATCTGGATGGCTTTGAGGATTATTATTATGGGTATATGCCACCATCAACGGGGATGTTAAAATATTTTCGACTGGAAAAATACGATAACGGATTTCTGATCTGTCTGCCAAACCGTAAGCATCCGGAAACACTGGCTCCGGTGAAGGAGACACCGAAGCTGTTTGCAACGCTGCAGGAGGCAAGCGAATGGGGACGGATGATGAATGTAGATACTGTGGGGGCATTAAACGATGTGATCTCCCATGGGGGTATTACGGATCTGATCCTGGTGCAGGAGGCACTTCAGGAGAAGAAGGTGGCAGAGATCGCAGAGCAGATCGCCGATGACCGGAGCAAAAAGTTTGTGATGATCGCAGGACCGTCTTCCTCCGGCAAGACGTCCTTTTCCCACCGTTTATCGATCCAGCTTCGTACCCACGGCCTGAAGCCGCATACGATCGCTTTGGACAATTATTTTAAGGATCGCAAGGATACACCGCTAGATGAGGAAGGCCATTATGACTTTGAATGTCTGGAGGCCATTGATATAAAGCAGTTCAATGAGGATATGACGTCACTTCTGGAAGGAAAAAGAGTGGAGCTTCCGGAGTTTAATTTCCTGTTAGGCAAGAGAGAATATAACGGTGATTTCCGTCAGCTGGGACCGGAGGATATTCTGGTGATCGAGGGGATCCATGGACTTAATGAAAAGATGTCTTATTCCCTGCCAAAGGAGAGCAAGTTTAAAATCTATATCAGTGCACTTACACAGTTAAATATTGACGAGCACAACAGGATCTCTACGACAGACGGACGTCTGATCCGACGGATGGTCCGGGATGCCAGAACACGAGGTGCGTCCGCAATGCATACCATCGGTATGTGGCCTTCGGTGCGCCGGGGAGAGGATCAGTACATATTCCCATTTCAGGAGGAGGCAGATGTGATGTTTAACTCTGCACTGATCTATGAGCTGGCGGTATTAAAGCCGTATGCGGAATCTATTCTTTTCGGGATTCCAAAGGATGTGCCGGAGTATGTGGAGGCAAAGCGTCTGTTGAAATTCCTGGATTACTTTATTGGCGTCAGCACCGAGGTGATCCCGAAGAATTCGTTGATGAGAGAGTTTGTTGGCGGAAGTATCTTCCGTGTATGATAATATAGAAAGGCAAGGTGAAGAGAAGTGGCAAAATTGATCGATGGAAAAAAGATTTCCGGAGAAATCAAGGATGAATTAAAGGAAAAGGTGGCACAGCTTAAGGAAAAGGGTGTAGAGGTCACTCTCGCTGTGATCCAGGTTGGAAATGATCCGGCATCCACTGTTTATGTGGGCAACAAAAAGAAAGCATGTGCATATATCGGTATCAACTCTCTGGCATATGAGCTGCCGGAGGAGACAACCCAGGAGGAGCTTCTTGATCTGGTGCGCCAGCTGAATGACAGAAAGGATGTCAATGGCATTTTGGTACAGCTTCCGCTGCCGGCACATATCGATGAGGATACCGTGATCCGTACCATCGCACCCGAGAAGGACGTGGATGGTTTCCATCCCCAGAGCGTTGGTCTGTTAAGTATTGGACAGAAGGGCTTTGTGTCATGTACACCGGCCGGTATCATCCAGCTGTTAAAGAGATCCGGCATTGAGATTGACGGGAAGGAATGTGTCGTAGTAGGCCGCAGCAATATTGTCGGAAAGCCGATGGCAATGCTTCTGATCCGGGAAAACGGCACGGTAACCGTATGTCATTCCCACACGAAGGATCTGAAGGAAGTGACCAGACGGGCGGACATTCTGGTGGTAGCCATTGGAAAACGTCAGTTTATTACAGCGGATTATGTCAAAGAGGGTGCCACAGTCATTGATGTGGGAATGCACCGCAAAGAGGACGGCAAGCTTTGCGGTGACGTGGATTTTGATTCCGTGGAGCCGGTAGCAGGGGCGATCACACCGGTGCCGGGCGGCGTTGGTCCGATGACCATTGCCATGCTGATGAACAATTGTGTTTCATCCGTAGAATAATGTACTAGAATGGAGAACAGAACATGAATATATTTTTTGTATCTCTTGGCTGTGACAAAAATCTGGTAGACAGTGAGATGATGATCACCTCCCTGCGCAAGGATGGCTTTGAGATCATTGACCGGGAAGAGGATGCAGATATCATCGTGGTAAATACCTGCTGCTTCATCGGGGATGCCAAAGAGGAAAGCATTAACACGCTTCTGGAGATGGCCGCGTACAAGGAGGATGGAAAGTGCAAGCTTCTGGTAGCGGCAGGGTGCCTTGCACAGCGTTATCATCAGGAGATCCGGACAGAGATCCCGGAGGTGGATGTGATCATTGGCACCATGGGTTATGAAGAAATGGGGCAGACTTTACGGAAAGCTCTGGAGCAGAAGGGCGTGGTGGAGAGTCTGAAAAGCATTGACTATCTGCCGACACCTCTGACAGATCGGGATAATACGTCCGGTGGCAGCTATGCGTATCTCAAGATCGCAGAGGGCTGTGACAAGTGCTGGACGTATTGCATCATTCCGAAGGTCCGGGGTCATTACCGCAGTGTGCCAATGGATAATCTGGTACAGCAGGCACGTC
>CAKRHL010000285.1 GCA_934338765.1 uncultured Lachnospiraceae bacterium
ATAAGAAACTGCATTTTGAACGTATGGGAGAAACCGACCTGTTCAATCAAGAGTGGTTGTGCTACGAAAAAGAGCTGTAATGATCAGGGGATAATTCTTAAATTTCTGAGAATTATCCCTAATTTATTTGCAAATACTATTGACAGGGGTTTTTGTTATGTTACAATGTAGTTATCATTACTACATTGAGCAGAGCATGCAAACTGTGTCATAAAGACAAAAAAACTTTTTTTGAAAGTGTGAGGGATGATTATGGATTATCAGATTATCAGCGACGGATCCTGCGATCTGACGATGGAGTTAAGAGAGAAATACAATATTCAGGTGGTACCTTTTTATGTATCCTTTGATGGCGAGAACTATCAGAAGGAGATTGATGAGATCGGCATCCGTGATGTTTATGATCGTATGGTGGCGGAGCCGGATGTATATCCCAAGACGTCCCTTCCATCTGTCCAGAATTTCGCAGATGCATTTCTGCCACATGTGAAAGAGGGACGCGGGATCATCTGTATGACCATCACCAATTCTCTCAGTGGAGCATATAATTCCGCCTGCAATGCCAGAGATATGATATTAGAGGATTATCCGGAAGCGCAGATCACCGTGATCAATTCTCTGGAAGCTACCGTATCTCAGGGAATATATGTCATTGAGGCAGCAAGAATGCGGGATGCCGGTTATTCTTATGAAAAGACTGTAGCTGTACTGAAAGGAGAAATGATGGATCGTGGCCGCATTTTCTTTACTGTAGGAGATCTTACGTATCTGCAGCACGGTGGCCGGATTGGAAAACTAGCCGGCATGGCAGGCACCATGCTTCGCTTGAAGCCTATGATCACCTTAAAGGACGGTTCCATTGATTCTTCGGGTGTTGCCCGCAGCCGTAAAAAGTCCATGGCAAAAGTGATTGAGCTCACAAAGCTCTATTTTGAAGAGAACCATGAAGATCCAAGGGACTATATATTTTCTATCGGATTTGGTTATGACGAAGCAGAGGGGCATGAGTTTAAGAAAATGCTCGATGAAATGCTTCAGGAGATGGGCGTATCCGAAGAATCACGTATCGTGCAGATCGGTGCTACCATCTGCGTCCACACCGGACCATATGCCATTGGTGTCGGTGTCATGAAAAAGTATGAGGCATGCGCAGAAGCAAGATTATCTGAAGAGGAAAGTCTGAAAAGATGTACCGCATAAGCCGGTCTTTCTTCATATATTTTAATTTAAACAAAATATTTTTGAAATAAACCGCTGATGTTTTTGCGATGTTCCCGCAAAATGTCAGCGATTTTTCAATTTATCCGGGATATTCTGTTGGAAAAAATGTCCGAGAAGGATCATTTGAGATTTTTTTGAAAATGTGATAAAATTTACAGTGTTTTTTTGAAAGTGTTCCGGCATACAATATTTACCGGGCGGAATCACAAATACAAGTTGAGAACAATATATATATATTGTAGGAGAGAAGCAGCGTGTGAAAATCGAGATTTGCATAATATACTTTGCGCTTGTCTCCAAAAGTTTACAGGATGAGAAAGGATATAAACACAATGAAAATAACAGATGTACTACATGCAGATAAGGTAACACTATCTATGGAGGTGTTTCCTCCCAAAACAACCACGGCTGTAGAAAAGGTAAATGAAGCCGTTCGCAATATTGCGGCTTTAAAGCCTGATTTTATGAGCGTTACATACGGTGCTGCCGGTGGAGAAAACAGTAAATACACCATTCAAATTGCAAAAGATATCAAAGATGCATATGGTGTCAATTCCATTGCTCACCTGACCTGTCTTTCTTCCACGAAGGAAACAGTAGAAAATCAGATCCGGCTTATGAAGGAAGCCGGTATTGAAAATATTCTGGCTCTGAGAGGAGACATTCCGCAGGACGCAGACTTTCCTCTGCCGGATCAGTTTCACTATGCCGCCGAGCTTGTCCGGGAGATCAAACATCTTGCACCGGATATGTGCATTGGCGGAGCATGTTACCCGGAGGGACATCCGGAAGCCTCCTCAAAGGCAGAGGATATTCTTCATATTAAGGAAAAGGTGGATGCCGGGTGTGAGTTTCTGACCACGCAGATGTTCTTTGATAATTCGATTTTTTATAATTATCTGTATCGTCTTCGTGAAGCAGGCATTATGGTTCCGATCATTGCCGGGATCATGCCGATCACCAGAAAAAATCAGGTAGCTCGCAGTATCCAGTTATCCGGAAGCTGTGTTCCGGCACGTTTCAAATCCATCGTTGACTGGTTCGGGGATGAACCTGCCAAAATGAAACAGGCAGGAATCGCTTATGCCACCGACCAGATCATTGATCTGATCGCCAATGGCGTAAAGCATATTCATGTATATACCATGAATGATCCGGAGGTAGCTGCCGGTATCCAGAATAACCTTTCAGAAATTATCGGTTAAGAAAAGGGGCAAAATGAAATGATCCATAACATTATTGAATGCATCGGTAACACACCGATGATCAGCTTGAAGGAATCCCTGGGATTCCCAATCTATGCCAAAGCAGAATTTTTAAATCCCGGTGGCAGCATTAAGGACCGGGTTGCCAAAAACATGATTGAGCAGGCGGAAAAGGACGGAACATTAAAGCCGGGCATGACTATCATTGAACCAACCTCCGGCAATACCGGTATCGGTCTGGCTCTGGTTGGTGTCCGAAAAGGCTACCGCGTGAT
>CAKRHL010000286.1 GCA_934338765.1 uncultured Lachnospiraceae bacterium
ACTTGTTATTGTAGCAGTTGTTGCAGTATCCTGCATTCACATTGTACCGCAGGCGAAGGCATATGTGGTAGAGCGTCTGGGAGGCTACCAGAGCACATGGGATGTAGGACTTCATTTCAAAGTGCCGTTTATTGACCGTATTGCCAGAAAGGTAAGTCTGAAGGAGCAGGTGCTGGATTTTCCACCACAGCCGGTGATCACCAAGGATAACGTAACCATGAGGATCGATACTCTGATCTTTTTCCAGATCACCGATCCAAAGCTTTACACATACGGTGTAGAGAATCCGATCATGGCGATTGAGAACCTGACAGCAACTACACTTCGTAATATTATTGGTGAGCTTGATCTCGATGAGACGTTGACATCCCGTGAGATAATCAATACAAAGATGAGATCCTCTCTGGATACTGCGACAGATCCATGGGGTATCAAGGTAAACCGTGTTGAGCTGAAGAACATCATTCCACCACAGCCGATCCAGGAGGCAATGGAGAAGCAGATGAAGGCAGAGCGTGAGAAGCGTGAGGCGATTCTGATCGCACAGGGTGAGAAGCAGTCAGCGATCACCGTGGCAGAAGGTCATAAGGAGTCTGCTATTCTGGAGGCAGAGGCAGAGAAGCAGGCAGCAATCCTGCATGCGGAGGCACAGAAGGAAGCAACGATCCGTGAGGCCGAGGGTCAGGCACAGGCAATCCTGGCGGTGCAGAAGGCGAATGCCGATGGTATCCGTATGCTGAATGAGGCTTGTGCATCGAAGGAAGTTATCGAGCTTAAGAGCTTGGAGGCATTTGCGAAAGCAGCAGATGGAAAGGCAACCAAGATCATTATTCCATCAGAGATACAGGGACTTGCAGGAATGGTTAGTTCCGTGACAGAAATTGCTAAATCTTCCGGAGATAAATAATTATATTT
The DNA here is from genome assembly GCA_934338765.1 of uncultured Lachnospiraceae bacterium. Classification (GTDB taxonomy): domain Bacteria; phylum Bacillota; class Clostridia; order Lachnospirales; family Lachnospiraceae; genus Jutongia. Next base: position 916 of record CAKRHL010000286.1, read on the forward strand.
TATTTGAAGAGATTAATTTCCTGCACAGCTCCTGCTGGCAGGAAATTTTCCATTTAATATGAATTATTCGTAAGGATAAATAATAGAGAAAGGCAGGAAATGATCATGAATTTAGTAGGTAAGAACTTTTTGACATTAAAGGATTTCTCCCCAGAGGAGATTACATATCTGCTGGAGTTGTCTGCAGAGTTAAAAGACAAAAAGAAAAAGGGAATCCCGGTCAACAATTATGTGGGAAAAAATATTGCCCTGATCTTTGAAAAGACAAGTACCAGAACAAGATGCTCTTTTGAGGTGGCTGCCCATGATATGGGGATGGGTGTGACATATCTTGATCCACAGGGTTCACAGATCGGTAAGAAGGAAAGTATTAAGGATACTGCCCGCGTGCTTGGCAGAATGTTTGATGGTATTGAGTATCGTGGCTTTGAGCAGAGTATTGTGGAGGAGCTTGCAAAATATGCCGGAGTACCGGTATGGAATGGTCTGACCAATGAGTATCATCCGACCCAGATGCTGGCAGATCTCCTGACGATCCGGGAGCACCTTGGCAGATTAAGGGGTGTGAAGCTGGTTTATATGGGAGATGCCCGTTATAATATGGGAAATTCCCTGATGATCGCCTGTGCGAAGATGGGTATGCATTTTGTGGCATGTACCACAAAGGATTATTTCCCGAATGAGGAGCTGGTGGCACAGTGCCGTGAATATGCGAAGGAGTCTGGCGGTTCTGTTACATTGACAGAGGATGTGGAGAGCGGCACGAAGGGAGCTGATGTGCTTTATACCGATGTATGGGTTTCCATGGGTGAGCCGGAGGAAGTATGGGCAGAGCGTATCAAAGCACTTTCTCCATATCAGATCAATAAAAAGGTAATGGACAATGCAGGTCCACAGGCAATCTTTATGCATTGCCTTCCGGCATTCCATGATCTGGAAACCGGCATTGGCAGACAGGTTTATGAGAAGTTTGGCATGAGCGAGCTTGAGGTAACGGACGAAGTGTTTGAGTCAGAGGCATCAGTGGTATTTGATGAAGCGGAGAACCGTATGCATACCATCAAGGCGGTTATGGCGGCAACATTAGAGCCAACGAGAAAATAATAATGGAGTGATTTTTTTGAAAAAGGAAATACTTCAAATGCTTCGGGGCGCAGGAGAGGATTATATCTCCGGTCAGGTTTTGTGCGAAAAGCTGGGTGTTTCGAGGCAGGCGATATGGAAAAATATAACACAGCTTAAAGAAGCGGGGTATCAGATCGAGTCCCAGCCCAAAAAGGGATATCGTCTGGTGGAGTCAGCCGATAAGCTGGTAGGAGCAGATATTGAGAGCCGTTTGAAGGCAGATTGTCTGTGCCGGAAGGTAGAATGTCTGGAGCAGGTGGATTCGACCAATACCAGAGCAAAGCAGCTTGCGGAGCTGGGAGAGCCGGAGGGAACTCTGGTGGTAGCTGAGGAGCAGACGGCAGGCAAGGGCCGGAGAGGTCGTGGCTGGGCATCGGAGCCCGGTATCGGGATATGGATGAGTCTGATCCTCAGGCCGCAGCTGAAGCCACAGCAGGCAGCCAGTGTGACTTTGGTAGCGGCTATGGCAGTGGCAAAGGGGATCAGGGAGTGTTGCGCGCTGGAGACCGGGATCAAATGGCCCAATGACGTGGTGATCCATGGCAAAAAAGTCTGTGGTATCCTGACAGAAACA
>CAKRHL010000287.1 GCA_934338765.1 uncultured Lachnospiraceae bacterium
TGTCAGGATCGCCGCCATCTCCCCCGGCTTCTCGATCGCCGGTCCTGCCGTGATCTTCATATTGACACCCATCTCATTGGCAATGATCCCGGCAAGTGTAGTTTTCCCCAAGCCCGGAGGCCCATATAAAAGTACATGGTCCAGCGCATCCCCTCTCTGCTTCGCCGCCTGGATATATACAGACAGATTATCCTTGATCTTCTGCTGTCCAATATAATCCGACAAATACTGCGGCCGCAAAGTCGGCTCCAGCCTTGCATCCTCCTCTGTAAACTCTGTACTGATCGTTCTTTTTGCCATATCCCGTCTATCTCTCCTTAATTTCGTCCACTGCCTTAAAGGTATTTACCGCAAATTTTGAACCACACGTACAAAATTGCCGTGTGAAACCTTTACATAAGCTTCAACGCCTGTTTTAACAGCTCCTCCGTCGTAAGCTCTCCCGCATTTTCGATCTGCTTCACTGCCTTCAATGCCTCTGCCGCAGAGTATCCCAGTGCCGCCAGCGCCTCCACCGCCTCGGCAGAAGCCTTGGATACACCGGAACTTTCTTCCTTTACCGCACCTTTTCCCGCTGCCTTTTCCAGCACCGCATCCACAGTCTCCTTCGCCGCGATCTTGTCCTTAAGCTCTACGATCACCTTTTTGGCGGTCTTGGCTCCCACACCCGGTGCCTTGGCGATTGCTGCCGCATCGTCTGCAAGAACGGCAAACCGGATATCATCCGCCGATAGTGTCCCCAGAATACTTAACCCCGCCTTCGGACCAATGCCGCTGACGGTGATCAGCATCTGGAAGATCTCCAGATCGTCCACACTGCCAAAGCCAAAAAGCTGCATGGCATCCTCTCTGACATTCAGATATGTATAAAGCTTCATTTCACCGCCCATTACCGGAAGCCTGTCCATCATTGCCGGTGACACAAGGATCCGGTAGCCTATCCCCTGATTGTCCAGGATCACTGCATCCTCCTCGATCATTTCCAGCGTTCCTTTAATATATCGAATCATATTTTCTCCATTCCGCCACAAAAACAAGCAGCCTTTGCCCGCAGACAAAAAACGTGGCACAATCATTTATTAAACAATTAGTCCTTTATTTCATCTCCACCCACAGGCATTCCGGCATCCCAGTCCGGCAGTCTGCTGAAATGACCGGTAGATCTTCCCAGCCAGCCTTCTTCCATATATTTCAGGATCACGTAAGGGTGGATCCCCAGCTCCTCCGAGATCTGCAGGGCATTGCTGTTGGGATATTCCCGGAGATATCTCACGATGTCATCCAACTGGTCATCGTCCTTGCTCCGGCAACCTTTACAGCACCATGTCCTTATCTTGGAATGAAACACCTTATGACAGTGTTTGCATACATTTGTGTACATAATAATATAATCCCCATTTCTTTTAGAAAAGTGTGGCAAACAGATTAAGTAGCGGCTGGATCAGTTTCCAGCTCATCGGACGGTTTAACCATTCCTCATATTTGATTTCTCTGCTTTCCTCAAACATTTTTTCAAAATCTTTGTGAATATCATTCTGAATCTTCTCCCCGGACATCCACACACCATTCTCATAATGCAGATAGAAACTCCGATAATCCATATTAATGGTTCCCACAATTGCCGCATCCTCTGTCAGGATCTGCTTTGCATGGATAAATCCCGGCGTATACTCAAAGATCCGTACGCCACCCTTCAACAGAGCTCCATAATTATAATTTGTCAGCATTTTGGCATACTTCTTATCCGGAATGTTCGGTGTCACAATGCGCACATCCACCCCACGGCGTACCGCCTCGATCAATGACTGCTGCATATAATCCTCTATGATCAGATACGGTGTTGTTATATAAAGATACTGATCCGAGTACATGATCATCTGATTATAAATACTTTCAATGGGATTTTTCGGATTGTTGGCAGGACCATCCGAGATGACCTGACACCAGGTATCTCCTTTTTCCTCAGCCATCACCTTATATTTGAGATAATCCACATGCTCCTTATCCTGACCGCTCGCCTCCCACATCTGCAGGAAGACGACCGTAAGTCCCCATACTGCCTCCCCCTGTACCTTGATCCCGGTATCCTTCCAGACACCAAAACGTTCCACCAGATTGGCATACTCATCCGCAAGATTAAAGCCACCTGTGTAACCAACCTTTCCATCAATCACCATGATCTTCTGATGGGAACGGAAATTCATATAAAGCCGGCTTGTATATTTCATGATAGGATTAAACACCCGTACTTCAAAGCCTTCATGCTCCAGAATCTGTTTAAAATATTTACGGGTGCGGATCGCCGCTCCAAAATCATCGTACAGGAACTTGACCTCAACCCCCTCTTCGATCTTACGCTTGAGGATTTCGTGCATTTTATCCCACAAAGCCCCCTCAGCTACAATAAAGAAATCAATGAGTACAAACTTCTCTGCTTTCTCCAGTTCCCGGAAGATCGACTCAAAAGCATCCTCTCCCATGGGAAAATACTCCACCTGATTGCCCTGGGTCAGCAGAAAATTCTCAGAAAGCATAAACTTGACCATCCTGCCGGAGACGGGATTGTCCTCTGCATAATCCACCCACAGATCATCATCCTGTACCAGAA
>CAKRHL010000288.1 GCA_934338765.1 uncultured Lachnospiraceae bacterium
GTAGACAGTCAGGCACCAAAGGTCACAGGAGTAACAGATGGGGCAACCTATCCGATCGAGTCCTCTGTCCATGTCAATGAGAAGTATGCGAGATCGTTGATCGGGGTATCCGATAATGTTTCTTCTCTGAAGACTTCGGATGTTCATGTAAAGATCACCAGACAGGCGGATGGAAGCTATCAGGTGGTTTATGAGGTACAGGATCAGGCCGGCAATAAGACGAAGGTTACGATCCACCTTATCGTATCTGCTGCCCAGCCTGCAACAGGAGCAGCGGTGCAGTAGTTCCATGCTTTATGATGTCTGCTGTGAAAACGCAGAACAGATTCATAAAAATTTAAGAAAGACATCATAAAAAGTTCGTGCAATTAGAAATAGAAAGTGATATACTATCGGCGTGAGCAGAGATCTGTTCTGCCGGTAGTATTTTACTTCATAAGGTATATTACCTGAAAGAGCGATGGAACGGAGATTACTTATGAAGAGAGATTAAAGACAATATATAAAGGAAGGTAAATTATGGGAGAAAAATTGTTACGAGTAAAGAAATTTTTTACTTTATATGTTTTTTTGCCGGTGATCCTGGATATAGTGATCGAGAGTCTAAATAGAAAGTCTGTTTTTTCGGCATTTTCGTATATGTTTGATAAGCCGTTTTTGTTTTTGTTCAACGTGTTGATCATTATGCTGACATTATCGGTTGCCATGTATTTCAAGAGAGAGATATTTGTGCTTTCTTTGATTTCGGTCGTCTGGCTTTTGTTCGGCGTTGTCAATTTTGTAATACTGCATTTCAGGGTGACACCTTTTTCGGCCGTTGATTTTACACTGATCAGTAGTGCCATTAGTGTGTCCGGCCATTATCTTACGGCTTTCAATGTGGTGATGATCTTTTTTGCGGTGGCGATCCTGGTGATCTCCATGATCTGCCTGTTTAAAAGAACACCGTGTTTCCAAAAAAATGCCACAAGAAAGGCGTATATGCTTTCCACGCTGGTGATACTGACACTTACTGCAGGGATCGTTGTGATGCATAAATCCAGCACGTCCGTGCAGGCACTTGCTGAGAATTATACCAATATTTCCGAGGCATATGAAAATTATGGTTTTGTCTATTGTTTTGCCAATAGTATCATTGATACCGGTATTAAAAAACCGGAGGATTATTCAGAGGAGTCCATGGCGCAGATCAAGGAGTCTATTCAGGGCAATGAGAAAGATAAACCTGAAACAAAACCGGATATCGTTATGATACAGCTGGAGTCTTTTTTTGATATCTGCGGTGTAAAGGGAGTCAGCTTCTCCAGAGATCCGCTGCCCAATTTTCACCGTCTTCAGAGAGAGTATTCCCATGGACAGCTGACTGTCCCGACGGTAGGAGCAGGTACAGTAAATACAGAGTTTGAAGTTCTCACGGGTATGAGCCAGCATGACTTTGGTGTGAGTGAGTATCCGTATAAAACAGTATTAAAAAGCAAGACTTCCGAGAGTATTTGTAATGATCTGGCGAAGCTTGGTTATACCAGTCATGCAGTGCACAATAATACAGCCACATTCTACGGACGCAATAAAGTTTTTTCCAATCTTGGCTTTAACAGCTTTACCTCTGTTGAGTATATGAATAACGTCACATTAAATCCAAACGGGTGGGCCAAGGACGGTGTTATGATAGATGAGATAATAAAGACTCTGGATAACAATACCGACAGATCGGACTTTACGTTTGGGATCACAGTACAGAGTCATGGCAAATACAATGATGTGAAGCCGGATGCCAAGGACCCGGTCAAGGTGTATAATGCACCGGAGGGCAAGGAAGAATCTTACGAGTATTATGTCAATGAGATCAATGAAGTGGATCGTATGATCGGTGATCTGGTTACTGCTCTGAGCAAAAGAAAGAAGCCGACGGTTCTGGTGCTTTATGGAGATCATCTGCCAAGTCTCGATCTGAAGGATGAGGATCTGAACGATGGCAGTCTGTATGAGACCCAGTATATTATCTGGAACAATTATGGACTCAAAGAGAAGGATCAGGATCTGAAAGCCTATGAGCTTTATCCTGAGGTGCTGGATCAGATCGGGATCCATGAGGGTGTGATCACGAGATATCATCAGCAGGCAGATAGAAACAGTGACAGCTACCGGGAGGATTTAAAGGCGTTGGAGTATGATCTGCTCTATGGAGAAAATTATATTTATGATGGCAAGGAAAAGAAACCGGCCGTGACTGTGAAGGACGGAGATTATGAACTGAAACCGCAGTCCACTTATGGCGACTATATGCCATACTGGGACAATAATACGAATGTAGGTACTGCTACCGTGCGCATTGAGGGTTATGACGATGGTCCTTATTATGGCAAAACAAGCTTGACGTTCCAGATTGTTCCTCAAAATCTGAAAGCAGAAGACTTCAAAACTGAGTTGACTGCAAACAGCGTTCGGTTGACATGGAAAGAAGTGCCGGGCGCAACACAGTATATCGTCTATCAGAATGTTGACGGAAAGTGGACAAGACTTGGTATTGTGGACCAGCCGGAGTATACTGTTACCGGTGTGGACCAAGGCGAATACCAGTTCCGTGT
>CAKRHL010000289.1 GCA_934338765.1 uncultured Lachnospiraceae bacterium
AAAGGGGGATTTGCTATGAATTGTACATATAATGAAGCTCTTTATGATCATTGTTTCCGCACGATCGATTCCCATACTATGGGAGAAGCAACACGGATCATTTACGACGGTTTCCCGGAGCTGCCGGGTGATACCATGATGAAAAAAAAGGACTATCTGATGAAGCATTACGATCATTACCGCAAAGCCTTGATGATGGAGCCCCGGGGACACCGGGATATGTTTGGCGCACTTCTGACGAAGCCGGTTCATCCGGAGGCTGACTATGGTGTAATCTTTATGGACACCGGCGGCTGTCTGAATATGTGCGGCCACGGCAGTATCGGTACCGCCTCCATGCTGGTAGAAACCGGAATGGTTCCGGTGAACGAGCCGTATACCGAAGTGGTTCTCGACGCCCCCTCCGGAATCATCCGCACGAAGGTAAAGGTCAAAAACGGAAAAGCAGAGCAGGTCAGTATTCTCAATGTACCTGCCTTTCTGTATAAAGAAAATCTGGAGATGGACATTCCCGGATACGGAACCGTTCCTTTTGATATTTCCTTTGGCGGATCCTTTTTTGCGCTGGTAGATGCCGAAAAGCTGAATATTGATATCTCTATGGAGGATGTGGATGTCCTGACAGAGCTTGGCATGCTTCTGTTAAAAAAGATCAATGAGACGATCCCGGTAAAGCACCCATATCTGGACATTACCACGGTAGATCTGGTGGAGTTTTACAGCCACACAGAAAAGCCGGAGGCCGATATGAAAAACTGCGTGATCTTTGGCATGGCACAGGCAGACCGCTCTCCATGCGGTACCGGTACCAGTGCCAAAATGGCTGCTTTGTATGCAAAAGGTGAATTGCAGCTTCATACCCCTTTTGTCTACGAAAGTGTCACCGGCTCTCTTTTTACCGGAGAAGCGACCCGGGAGGTAGATGTCAATGGATACACCGGAATCATCCCCCAGATCACAGGAAGTGCCTATATCACCGGCATGAATACATGGATCCTGGATCAGGAAGATCCTCTGGAAATGGGATTTTTGCTGGGAACCCAAAAAGAGGCTCCCGAAGAAAGTGACCGCAGCCGTATCGTCCGTGCCGCCTGGCAGCTGTTCCACGAAAAAGGTTATGAGACAACCTCTATCAAGGATGTAGTGTCACGCGCCGGAATCACATTGGAAAGCTTTTACAAAAACTTTGAGAAGAAAGACAATCTGGAATATACCCTGGGAGATCTTTTTGACCGGAAATATGCCGATCTGATGGTACAGATCAATCCCCGTCTCAGCCATTACGATACACTGCTTTATCTGAACCGGGAGCTCTTTCGCATGATCGAGACCGAGGTTCCGTTTCCGTTGGTAAAGCATTTGTATATGGAGGATTCTGATGCAAAACACAATCTCATGAATAAAAAACGGTTTTATTATTCTCTGATCCCACAGCTTATCCGGGAGGGTCAGGAAAAAGGAGAATTTCGTTCCGGCGAAGACGCAAAGGAACTGGCTGACAATTATTTCTCTCTGGAGCGCGGAATCATTTATGACTGGTGTGTAAAGGACGGAAAAGACAGTCTTGCCAAACGGGGACAGCGGCTGATGCAGATATTTTTAAAGGAACTGGTTTGAAATTGTTCAATAACGGCAAAGATGATCAGTCGTTCGTCGATCCTGCTCCACTGTTGCACAGCACCAGCGCCCCAAGGATCAGGATCATCCCCACAACACCTCCCACACTCATCTTTTCATGATAAATCATAATTCCCAAAAGCGTTGCCACCAGCGGCTCTACCGAGGCAATGATCGAAGCTTTTCCGTTTTCTATTGTATTTAATCCATAATTATACAAGGTGTAGGGAAGCACCGTACTGACCACGCCAAATACCAGAAAGAACATAAGCATCCAAAGACTGCCGGCTGTAACTGTCACAATGCCTGAGACGTTGACAAACGGCACCGTCACAATGGCTGCGATCAAAAATGTATAAAAGGATATGGTCAGGGATTGATAACCTCTCTCGATGGCATAGCGGGAAAAGACGGAATACAGCGCATATCCCAGACCGGAGCCAAGACCCGTTAATATTCCTGCTATATTTAAGGCAGAAGCGTCTCCTGCGATCCCTGTCACAAAAATGCAGCCTACAAATGTCAGCACGAGAGCTGTCATTTTACACACCGTAAGCTTCTCTCCAAATAAAATCCGTGAAAGGATCATCACGATCGCCGGTGCCGTGTAAAGAAGAACAGCCGCCACCGACATAGACGTCAGGGAGATTGTTTTAAAATAACAATAATTAAAGAAAACAATGCTGCCGATCCCTGTCCCAAAAAAGCACCAGACATCCTTTAACCGTATCTTTAACAAATTTCTTTTGCCAAAAATCATAAACAGGAACATAGCGATCACAGCCGACACTGCCCGGATCGCCACAATATCCATACTGTGAAGCTCTCTTGCATTATAAACACGCACAAAGAGTCCCATGGTTCCCCAGAGACTCCCTGCAGCTAATATCGCCGGCACAGCCAGCCTTTGTTTCTTTGATCCTGATCTTACCACATTATCCCCTCCCGACTATTCATCATCCTTAAAAC
>CAKRHL010000290.1 GCA_934338765.1 uncultured Lachnospiraceae bacterium
CGATCTCTCTGGCACGCTTCAGTACGTTTTCCGGAACACCGGCCAGTTTTGCCACCTGAATACCATAGCTCTTATCTGCCCCGCCTTTGATGATCTTACGCAGGAAAATAATATCATCTCCCTGCTCCTTCACGGCGATGCAGTAATTATCAACGCTGTCCAGCTTTCCCTCAAGCTCCGTCAGTTCATGATAATGGGTTGCAAATAATGTTTTAGCACCCAGAAGCTTTTTATCAGCAATGTGCTCAATGACAGACCATGCAATCCCCAGCCCGTCAAAGGTGCTGGTGCCACGGCCGATCTCGTCCAGAATGATCAGACTGTCTTTGGTGGCGTTCCGGAGAATATTGGCAACCTCCGTCATTTCTACCATAAAGGTACTCTGACCACTCGCCAGATCATCGGAGGCGCCGACTCTGGTAAAAATACGGTCCACAATACCGATCACTGCTTTGTCAGCAGGTACAAAGGAGCCAATCTGTGCCATCAGCACGATCAGGGCAGTCTGACGCATATAGGTAGACTTTCCTGCCATATTTGGTCCGGTAATAATACTGATCCGGTGCTTGTCATTGTCCAGATATGTGTCATTTGCCACAAACATATCGTTTTTGATCATTTTCTCAACAACAGGATGTCTGCCGTTTTTGATGTCAATGACACCTTTTTTGCGGATCTCCGGACGCACGTAATTGTTCTGCTCTGCAACCACAGCTAAGGAAGCAAGCATATCCACTCCGGCAATGATCTTGGCTGCCTTCTGGATCCTGCCGATCTCACCGTAAATGGTATCCCTTACCTCACAGAACACATTATATTCCAGAGTATAAAGCTTATCCTCCGCCCCAAGGATCGTATCCTCCAGCTCCTTTAGCTTCGGTGTGGTATATCTCTCTGCATTGGCAAGGGTCTGCTTGCGCATCCAGTCCTCAGGCACCAGATCCTTAAAGGAATTGGTTACCTCCAGATAATAACCAAAGACTTTATTAAACTTAATCTTTAAATTTTTAATCCCTGTCTTTTCCTTTTCCTCTTCCAGAAGCCCGGCAAGCCATTTCTTGCCATCGGTCTTTGCCGAACGGAGCTTATCGATCTCCTCGTTGTAACCATCCTTGATCATGCCGCCCTCGCGAACCGTAAGAGGTGCATCCTCATCAATGGAATCTGTAATCAGGCTGCAGATATCTGCCATATCATCGAGATCGTTTCCATAAGAAGCAAGCAGCTTATCCCCCTCAAAGCTGTTCAGGAGATATTTGACCGGTGGCAGCATGGCAAGAGACTGGCGGAATGCCAGCAGATCCTTTGGATTGGCACTGCGGTAACTGATCTTGCTGATCAGACGCTCCAGATCATAGATTGGAGACAAATACTCCCGAAGCTCCTCTCTGGAGATCGCATTATTATTTAACGTCTCAATGGCATCCAGGCGGCGGTTGATCTGATCCTTATCCAAAAGAGGCTGCTCAATGGAATTACGCAGCTTGCGGGCTCCCATAGCCGTCTTGGTTTTATCCAACACCCAGAAAAGCGAGCCTCTCTTAGCCTTTTCACGCATTGTCTCACAAAGCTCCAGATTTCTTCTGGTGGCCCTATCCAACAGCATATAGCTGTTTGGTACATATGGCTTGATCGTCGTAATGTGATCCAGAGAGATTTTCTGTGTCTCCTCCAGATACTGCATGATGGCTCCTGCCGCGGTCACACCAATGGAATAGTCCCCAAGACCAAGTCCGTCCAGAGAACCCACATGAAAATGACGGCAAAGGCTGTCCACACAGCGGTCCTCATCAAAATGCCATGGATCAATGGCAGATACTACGATCTTCAGACGTCCTCTTAAATCCTCCAGATCGATCCCTGACACCAGAAAGGAATCATTACAGATGATCTCCGAAGGCATGGTCTTGCCAATCTCGTCCAGAAGCTTGTTTTCCGAATCAAACTCGGTCACATAATAATCTCCCGTGGTAACATCCACATAAGAAACACCGTAGGCATTGGTCGTATATACTACACAGAGAAGATAATTGTTACGGCTTTCATCCAGCGCCTGCATGTTGAGATTTGTTCCCGGAGTGGCTACACGGACCACCTCCCGTTTAACCAATCCCTTGGCAAGCTTCGGATCCTCCACCTGCTCACAGATGGCTACCTTATAGCCTCTGCTGATCAGCTTATCCAGATAACCGTCCACAGCATGAAAAGGAACGCCACACATAGGTGCGCGCTCCTCCAGTCCACAGCTTTTGCCGGTCAGGGTCAGCTCCAGCTCCTTAGATACGATCTTTGCATCGTCAAAAAACATCTCATAAAAGTCCCCTAAACGATAAAAAAGAATACAATCCTTGTATTCCTCCTTCGTTTCCAGATACTTTTGCATCATTGGTGTCAGTGCCATATCTTTATCTCTCCGTTTTCTATCAATCAATAAGGAGCAGCACTGTAAGCCGGGTTCTGTATCAGACAATCATCTATCTAGGACTGCCGTTACCGGCAGTCTCAAGCAACCTACCCGGAACACGGCGGGCCGCCGTATGGTTCCTGTTCGGTCTTGCTTCGGATGGGGTTTAC
>CAKRHL010000291.1 GCA_934338765.1 uncultured Lachnospiraceae bacterium
ACCCTGGAAACAGCGTCTTCTCTACATCATGCCACTCCTGCTTGAAATGCTTCTTCGAAATATACTGGGGAACGAACATTTCAACATAGTCCGCCGGATCAATATATTGACTGCACTGCTGCACGCATTTCTGCTCGGTTCCGGACATTGTATGAATGACATACCACATAATCCGGTCTCCTTCCTCCCTATTTTACACATAATTACAACATAATATATATTATGTGAATACTTCTTAAACACTAAAACGATAACATACTTAATTTGAATTTGCAACACTTTTCTCCCGGATAGCACAAAATTGCACAAAATGCACAAGAAAAAGACAGTTTCTGTCATGAAACTGTCTTGATTTTATGTTGCAGGGTTCAATAGCAGCTAGCTTGGCAACTTGTTCCCCCTCACAGTCACATCTACTTTTCATTTTTGTAGGTTTTTGACAATGGACTTTTCGTTTTCGGCATTTTTCTTTGGTTATTTCATTCTTTTTTTCTTTTATTTTTTGTTTGATTTACCGATGGTTTTCCTTCGCTCTGCGTGGTACAATCGTTTGCAATTCAGAGTTTTATCAGATTTTCCTGTCTACTATATGTACAATCTGATCCGCCCCAAAAGATATCTTTGAAAATTCAGTTGTTTATGTCATTGACACTCTCTATGCGAAAGGAGTAAAATCTATGAAAAGAAAAAATAAGAAAACCCAGAAATCCCGCAAAAAACGGACGCAGACCATACAGCACGCTATGCACCAGCCCTCCTTAACACCCCCGGCAAACCGGCTGTACAAGGACCGGCTGTTCCACATACTGTTCTCGGACAAGACATCGCTGTTATCTTTATATAACGCCCTCAACGGAACTCATTATGACAATCCGGAGGATCTCGTCATCACCACTCTGGAGAATGCGATCTATATGGGCATGCACAATGATGTATCCTGTATACTCTTTTCAGAGATCAACCTCTATGAGCAGCAGGCGAGCATCTGTCCGAACATCGCTTTCCGCAGTCTGCTCTATATCGCAGATACGTTCCGGGGATTGACCGTGGACAATGACATTTACAGCAGTACCATCATACCACTGCCAACTCCGCACTTTGTAACTTTCTATAACGGTGTAGAGCCCATGAAGGAGGACGAAGTCATTCTGAAATTATCAGATGCCTTTGAAGTGCCTACCGATCATCCTGAGCTGGAGTTAGCAGTCCGGGTTCTGAATATCAATCCCGGGCACAACGCAGCACTGCTGGAAAGCTGTATCACTCTGAAGCAATATATGGAGTTTGTCACGAAGGTTCGGGAATGTATCGACATCCTTACAGCCAAAACGATCGACAATCCATTGCCGTATACGGACCGGCTGCGTATCGCCATATCGGAAGCCGTTGATTATTGCATTGCACAGGATATTCTGGGAGATTTTCTAAAAAAACATCAAAGTGAGGTGATTGCAGTGACTCTTTATGAATATAGCGAGGAAGAGCACCGCCGCATTCAGGAGCGGGACAAGGCCGAGTTAAAAGAGCAGCTGGCAGAGGCGAAAACAAATCTCAGACAATCCAACGCCGAGCTGCAACAATCCAAAGATAAATTATCACAGGCTATCCATAACACCATCGTTATGCTGCAAAGTATGAGCTGTGACGACTCTTTTATCTGCGCAAAGCTCTGCGAGATTTATCAGATATCAGAGACAAGCGCAATGACCTATCTCCAAAAATAAAATCCTGATAATTTCTAATCCCAAAAAGGGGCATACCGGCTATTATAAATTCAGCTGATATGCCCCTGATCATTGATCATCTTTTCTTTACTGCTTCCCTGTGCTTCCAAAGCCTCCTCTGTCTTTCCCCGTGAGCTTTTCCACCTCATCAAACTGAATCTGTGGCTGATTTTTCATAATACGGAACTGACAGATTCTGTCATTCACATGAATCTCGGTGTCCCTCATTGCTATCACCGGCATTCTCCACATATCATTGTCACCACAATAGGAGCCATCCACGATGCCACAATGGTTTGCCTGGATCACACCAAAGTTCTTGTAAGTGCTGCTGCGCGGTACGATGTGCGCCTCATAGCCGGCCGGAAGCTCCATTGCCACACCAAGCGGGATCAGTGCAAAGTCTCCTGACTTCAATGTGACATCCTCAGATGCCCGCAGATCGATCCAGTCGGACTTGCCGTCAATATACTCCAATTTATCAATCTGATCCGTGAAATATTTAATTTTGATCGTTTCCATGATTTCTTATCCTCTCTTGTTGTAAATTTAAGGTCTCATACTTCCCATACATGCAATTGTCGTACCTCTTTAAGGTTTATTTGCAAAAGACCTGCGTTTATTATACTGATTTTGCAAACATAAGGCAATACGATCGGCCGTTGCATTTTTCCTGATCATTGACTTTTTCCTTAAGTCTGCCATTGCAGGCAGTCTATTGCGCACCTTTGCATTTCCTCGTCATATAATAGTATGTAATATCTTTTTATAATGGAGGAGTTTTATGTCTCAATTAAATGCTACGCAGCAGGACCGCCCGGATACCGGCCAGCTGCTTGTCAATGTGAGC
>CAKRHL010000292.1 GCA_934338765.1 uncultured Lachnospiraceae bacterium
GCCCCCACCAGAGGATTGGTATTGACATGTCCCTCTCCCTTGCGGGCCAGTTCGATGGCTCTTCTCATATATTTTTCATCCATATTCCAAACCTCCATAACTCTTCTGATATATTTGTCCGGCACTCAGACTCAACAGTGCTTTTCCTCCATACCACCGGACTCCAATGCCTTTTGCTGCTTTTCCCGTTCTCTCGCCGCCTTGCTGTAAACACAGCCGCAGTAATCCTGCCGGTACAGCTGATACTCTGCCGACAGTTCAATAGACTTCAGATAACCTCCCTTTTTCTTAAAATCCGATACCAGATAAGGAATATCATACTCCTGTGCCAGACGCAGACCGATCTCATTGAGCTTTGCCGCATTTTTGTGAGGACTCACCGAAAGCGTGGTAGTAAAGTAGTCAAACCCCTGCTCCTTTGCATACTCTGCTGCTTTCCTCTGCCGCAGCTCATAGCAGTCAAAACAGCGCTCGCCTCCCTCCGGAAGCTGCTCCATTCCCTTTGCCATAGTAAGAAATACCTCCGGCTCATATGCCCCTTCCACAAATGAAATAGGATACTTTACCGGAAGCTCTCCAAGAAGCCTCTGCTGCTCCTTCACTCTCTTCTGATACTCTGCCTGTTCTGTAATATTGGGATTGTAATAATAAATTGTAATATGAAAATACTCTGCCAGATAGGAAAGACAATAACTGCTGCAGGGAGCACAACAGCTGTGCATTAATAGCTTCGGCACCCTTTCTTCCTTTTGGAGACGGTCAATGATCTGATCCAGCTCCCTCTGATAATTCACTTTATTCATATCTACATTCACACCTTTCCGGAAATCCGTCTGCCGGAATCACATTCCTGATCTGTCATTCCACAGCCATCTGACTTCTGCGATCATTGATCCGACACTTTTTTATGGTTCTTCGCTGCCTGATCCGGCACAAACGCACTGAGAAGAACTGTCTGTTTTACCTTCTGATCCGTAAATCCCCACTGTGAGCGTAGCTCCCCCGGCACATAGGTAAAAAAGACATTGCCAAGTAACATACACAGGATAAATACCCAGAAAAAACCAAGAATCCCTCCTGCCAGCTTATTCATGGTGCCAAGCACCGGTATATGATCCACCAGCTTGAATGCCCGGATACTATGCAGCAGTACAAACTGTAACACCGCAAACACCACAAAAAAAGCAACCGAATACGCAATGCCCTCCGCTGCCGGTTCCAGAGCCTGTCCCGCGAGCTGCGCCAGCGCACCGCTTCCCATCTGCTTCTCAAGCACCGGCATAAATACTGTTTGTGCCAGCATCTTTTTCAGTGTTCCGGCCGCCAGAACTGCCCCTATATATGAAGCAACCATTGCCACGATCCGGGCAATGGTCACTAAAAATCCTCTATGATATCCTACGAGAACGGACACCAGCATACAGACACCGATGACCAAATCAACGCACGTTGTAATATCCATATCTATCCTCACTTCTATAACTACAGAAGAACATCCGCCATATCATACATGCCTGCAGCCTTTCCCTTCAGGAACTTCGCTGCGGCGATAGAGCCCTTTGCAAAGACTGCACGGGAATATGCCGTATGCTTAAAGGTGATCACCTCATCGGTACCGGCAAAGATCACCTCATGATCTCCCACAATAGTGCCGCCGCGGACTGCGGAAATACCAAGCTCCTTTTTGTCTCTCTGTTTTCTTACCTGGGAACGGTCATAAACATACTCAAACCGGTTATCCATTGCCTCATTAACGGAATCTGCCAATGCAAGTGCCGTACCGGATGGTGCATCCAGCTTTTTGTTGTGATGCTGCTCCACGATCTCCACATCAAAGCCCTCTTCACAAAGCTTCTGTGCTGCTTCCTTCAAAAGTTTCATCAAAAGATTGATTCCCAGAGACATATTGGCTGATTTCAGTACCGCAACCTTCTCTCCGGTCTGGCGCAGATATGCAAGCTGCTCCTCGCTCATACCGGTAGAACACTGCACGATCGGAGTCTGTGTCTTTGCGGCGTAATCCATACGCTTCTCAAAGCCGTTGGCAGAAGAGAAATCGATAATAACATCTGCCTTCACATCACATGCATCAATATCGGTGAACACCGGATAACCATTATCTCTGTTGTCCACAATATCAATACCTGCCACGATCTGACAATCTACATCCTCCTTTACCAGTCCTGTGATCATCTGTCCCATGCGGCCGTTACAGCCTACCATAATAATATCTGTCATTAAAATAACCCTGCCTTTCATAATATATGTGCACACTTTATACTGCAGAAACCATCTCTGTCCTGCAGCATATCAGTTTAATTGACTGTCGTATCCTTCTCCAGCTCGATCTTGGAGATCACATCCATATAGTCCACCAGCTCCTCCGGCAGATTCTGTCCGGTGAGCACCAGTCTGGTATAATCATCCCGCAGCTCGATCAGATGAATGATATCCTCCACTGTAATGATCTCCAGATCGATCAGTCCCAGAATCTCATCCAGCACCAGCACATCACAGCCGCCGGTGTCGATCACCTTTCTTGCGAAATTTACACC
>CAKRHL010000293.1 GCA_934338765.1 uncultured Lachnospiraceae bacterium
TAAAATTTAGACATAAACAAGGAGGAGCAAACATGTATCCATTTTCAGACGTTGAAAGCTTTGATCCTGAAATTGCAGCAGCGATCACAGCAGAGACCAACAGACAGCGAGAGAATATCGAGCTGATCGCATCCGAGAATCTTGTCAGCAAGGCGGTAATGTCCGCAATGGGAAGCACACTGACCAACAAATACGCAGAGGGTTATCCCGGAAAGCGTTATTATGGCGGCTGCCAGCATGTAGATGTTGTCGAGGATCTTGCCAGAGACAGAGCAATGGAATTATTCGGCTGCACCTATGCCAATGTACAGCCTCATTCCGGTGCCCAGGCCAATATGACCGTATTTTTTGCACTGATGAATCCGGGAGACACCTTTATGGGAATGAATCTGGATCATGGCGGACATCTGACACACGGAAGTCCTGTGAACCTTTCCGGTAAATATTTCCACTGTGTTCCTTACGGTGTCAACGATGACGGCTTCATTGATTATGATGAGGTAGAGCGCATCGCAAAGGAGTGTCAGCCAAAGCTGATCGTTGCCGGTGCCAGCGCATATGCCAGAAAGATTGATTTCAAGCGTTTCCGTGAGATCGCAGATGAAGTTGGAGCTTACCTGATGGTAGATATGGCTCATATCGCCGGTCTTGTAGCTGCAGGATATCATGAGAGCCCGATCCCATATGCACATGTTACCACAACCACAACCCACAAGACTCTCCGTGGTCCTCGTGGAGGTATGATCCTTTCCAGCAAGGAGTTTGCAGAGGAGCATAAGCTGAATAAGGCTCTGTTCCCTGGAATCCAGGGCGGTCCTCTGATGCACGTTATCGCTGCAAAGGCAGTCTGCTTCAAAGAAGCACTGGATCCAAGCTTTAAGGAATACGGCAAAAATATCATTGATAATGCCCAGGCACTGGCAAAGGGTCTCCAGAGCCGTGGTCTTAAGATCGTATCCGGCGGTACCGATAACCACCTGATGTTAGTTGACCTCGCAGATAAGGGACTGACCGGTAAGGAAGTAGAAAAGTGGCTTGATGAGGCACATATCACCTGCAACAAGAACACCATTCCAAATGATCCACAGTCTCCATTTGTCACAAGTGGTATCCGTCTTGGTACAGCCGCTGTTACAACAAGAGGCTTCAATACCGATGATATGGATCAGGTTGCAGAGGCAATCGCACTGATGGTCAATGATCCGGAGGCCAATAAGGAGAAAGCATCAGCGATCGTAAAGAGCCTGACCGACAAATACCCATTATATGAATAATCACTTATTCTGATCCATATGACAGAATAAGCCATAACAAGTGGTTACGGCCACTTTCATAAAATCCTGCGTAACGACTCGCAGGAAAAGCAGACGGGGCACCTTTTTCTTTCAAAGGTGCCTGTGCTTTTATCATATATTACAAGGGGGATGTTACCATGTCCTATAAACAGGAATACTATGAAAATATCGCAGAAAATATGATCGGCAAGTTTAATGCCAGAGGAATTGAGGGATACTATTGTACAGACCGCGAGGAGGCCAATGCAAAGGCAAAGCGTTTTCTGACCCCCGGATGCACTATTTCCTGGGGTGGTTCGGCTACACTTCAGGAGATCGGACTGTTAGATGACCTAAAGGAGTCAGATTATACCTTATTTGACCGCGCGGAAGCAGTCACTCCGGAGGAAAAGCGGGAAATGTACGGCAAAATCGTCACCTCCGATGTCTATTTTATGAGTTCCAATGCCATTACCATCGACGGAGAACTGGTCAACATTGACGGAGCCGGCAACCGTGTTGCCTGTCTCTGCCACGGCCCACAGCAGGTCATTGTGATCGCCGGCATGAATAAGATCGTGCCGGACGTCCGGAGCGGTATTGCAAGAGTCCATAATATGGCTTCACCGCCAAATGCGCTGCGCCTAGGACTGAAAACTCCGTGCGCCCGGTACGGCCGTTGTGCTGACTGTCTGACCAGCGACTGTATCTGTGCCCAGACGGTGGTAACCAGATTTTCCAGAATCCCGGGTCGGATCAAGGTGATCCTTGTGGGAGAGGAGCTTGGTTACTAAAATAACCGTTCGTTAATGTCAGATTTTTTTTGACACCAGCATTATAATGTCTATCAGAGTATCTGATGCATTCTCAGGAAAGGGAAAATATGATGTGTAAAAATAAACCGGATCAGACACATGGCGCCTCTGTCCATGTCGAAGTCAATGTCACAAAGATCGTAAAATATGTATGTATTACAGGTATTGCTATTGTAGGAATTATCTTTGGCTGCAGTACCTGGGCAGAAGTACAGAAGGGAAAGATCGGCAATACTGCTGATTAAATATTTATGGGAAAAGAGTTATTTATTGCGGAGAAACCAAGTGTGGCTAAGGAATTTGCCAAAACCTTAGGAGTAAACGGAAACGCCGGCAATGGCTACCTTGAATCCTCCGATTATGTGGTAACCTGGTGCGTCGGCCATCTTGTCACCATGAGCTATCCGGAGGTCTATGACCCGGCACTGAAAAAATGGTCCTTAAATA
>CAKRHL010000294.1 GCA_934338765.1 uncultured Lachnospiraceae bacterium
ATGTTAGAGGTAGGATTAAAGGGTCATCAGGAGATGACAGTAACAGATCAGTTTACAGCAAAAACCATGGGAAGCGGTGTGATGGATGTATTCGCAACACCGGCAATGCTTGCTTTAATGGAAAAGACGGCGTTTATGAGCGTGGCAGATCACCTGAATGAGGGCTGCGGCACTGTGGGAACCTGTGTGGAGATTGAGCATGTGGCATCTTCTCCAATCGGCATGAAGATCACATGTGACAGTGAGTTGACAGCCATTGAAGGGCGCAAGCTTGTATTTAAGGTGGAGGCGTATGATTCCAAAGGACTGATCGGTAAAGGAACTCATGAGAGATTTATTATTGAGAGTGAGAAGTTCCAGGAGAAGACAAACCGTAAGCTGGAGCAGTAAGCGGCAGATCAGAAGCGGTGAAAACTGTTTAGGTTAGGAAATTCAAAAAGAAATCTTATTTTAAAAACAAGATTTTACGACAGAAAAATAGAAAATAAAAAACAAATAAAACAGAGGTATCCGCTGAAATGGACGCCTCTGTTTTATTTTGTTTAAGATATCAAATGTTATGCGTTGTTTTGATAAATAAAACGATGATCATCGTTTATTACTGTTTCTCCAAATATGAAGCTTGTCTGCTTCGGCGATCAGCTGGTCGCGGAAATCAGGATGTGCCACAGAGATCAGAGCCTCAGCCTTCTGCCAGGTAGATAAGCCCTTGAGATTTACGATACCGTACTCAGTAACAAAATAGTGGATATTTGCTCTGGTGTCGGTGACAATGGAGCCTTTGTCAAGGGTCGGCTTGATACGTGATGTCACTGTACCGTCCTTTGTCTTGAAGGTAGAAGACATACAGATAAAGCTCTTACCGCCATTAGAGAGATAAGCACCCAGTACGAAGTCGAGCTGTCCGCCTGCACCGCTGATGTGCTTGATGCCGGCTGACTCTGCATTGACCTGTCCGAAAAGATCAATATCAACGGCATTGTTGATGGACATGAAATTGTCCAGTGCAGAGATAGAACGGATATCGTTGGTGTACTCTACAGGAGCAGCCATACAAGCAGGATTGTTATTCAGATAATCATAAAGCTTCTTTGTTCCGGCTGCAAATCCGTATACCTGACGTCCTTTGTCGATGTTCTTCCTCATACCTGTGATCTTGCCGGCTTTGGCAATATCAACAAAGGCATCTACATACATCTCTGTATGTACGCCCAGATCCTTCAGATCGGACTCTGCGATCAGGGAACCAACGGCATTTGGCATACCGCCGATACCAAGCTGCAGGCAGGCTCCGTCAGGAATCTCATTAACAATATATTTTGCTACAGCATGGTCGATATCTGTTGCAGCGCCGCCACCGCCAAGCTCGTAAAGATCAGTGTTAGAACCTTCTACGATCAGGTCGACATCATTGATACTGACACAGTTGTCAAATCCGCCAAGGCAGATCGGCATCTTCTGATTGACCTCAACGATTACCTTTTTGGCAGAACGGATACATGCCATTGCATGGGAAGGACTTGGTCCGAGATTGAAGTATCCATGCTCATCCATTGGTGCTACCTGAAGCATGGCAACATCCGGTGGAGTCTGGGAATCGCGGTAATATCTCGGAAGCTCTGAGTAACGGATCGGAGAATAGAAGCTGAAGCCCTTTGCAATCGCTTTACGCTCGATACCGCCCATATGCCAGGAATTCCAGGCAAAGTGAGCTGCAGGATCGTCGATCTTGAAGATCTCCGGCTCCTTCATTAAAATTCCGCCGCGGATATTGACATCCGTAAGCTCCGGCATGCGTTTTGCAAGTGCTTTATCAAGATTAATAACAGTGGTTGCTGCCCAGCCGTAATCAACCCAGTCACCGGATTTGATCTCGCGTACGGCATCATCGGCACTTACAAGTTTCTTAGAGTACATTTCTCTGTAATCCATGATTTCCTCCATTCCGTGATGAAATTAAGATCATCACATATGATTATTTAGATGTACTGCATAAAAGCAGTTGTACAAAATCGCCTGTTTCTGAGAAAACTTTTCATTTGCTTTGTACATTCTACACATATAGATAT
Source organism: uncultured Lachnospiraceae bacterium (assembly GCA_934338765.1). Lineage (GTDB taxonomy): Bacteria > Bacillota > Clostridia > Lachnospirales > Lachnospiraceae > Jutongia. Next base: position 2,070 of record CAKRHL010000294.1, read on the forward strand.
AGGATAACACTTTTATATATCGTGCGTCAAATGTAAAATACTTGCAGAAGGGGAGATGGGGAACGGTGTCGCCTGTTTGTGCGGTTTGCACGGGAATGTCGGAAAAAGGCTTGCCATTTTTGGAAGTTTGATATATCATTGAGGGTAGTTAGGTCACTAATGTGATTAATAACGATAAAAATAGTACATACATTTTTCGTCATTTTTCACAATCTGCTCAGCAGAGAAGTGGTCATAAAAAAAGAAGGAGGATTTTTTATTATGGCAAAGAAAATTGTTTTGGCAGGCGCTTGTCGTACCGCTATCGGAAAGATGGGTGGAGGTCTCAGTAAGACTCCGGCTCCTGTATTAGGATCTGTAGTAATCAAGGAGGCTCTCAACAGAGCTGGTGTTCCGGCTGATCAGGTTGATCACGTATACATGGGCTGTGTTATCCAGGCAG
>CAKRHL010000295.1 GCA_934338765.1 uncultured Lachnospiraceae bacterium
GATAGAGCTCCATCAATGTAAACTCCGGATTGTGTCTGGTATCCAGTCCCTCATTACGGAACACACGGCCGATCTCATAAACACGCTCCATACCACCTACGATCAGTCTCTTCAGATACAGCTCCAGAGAAATTCTCAATTTCAGATCCTCATTCAGGGAATTGAAGTGAGTCTCAAACGGTCTTGCAGCAGCACCACCGGCATTGGAAACCAGCATTGGTGTCTCCACCTCCATGAATCCCTGCTCATCCAGAAAACGACGGATGCAGCTGATCACCTTGGAACGCTTGATAAAGGTATCCTTTACGTCCTCGTTCATGATCAGATCCACATATCTCTGACGATATCTTGTGTCAGTATCGGTCAGTCCATGATGCTTCTCCGGAAGGATCTGTAAGCTTTTGGACAAAAGAACGATCTCCTCTGCGTGAACAGAGATCTCGCCTGTTTTGGTCTTAAATACTTTACCCTTTACACCAAGGATATCACCGATATCATACTTTTTGAAATCCGCATAGGATTCCTCACCGATCTCGTCTCTCGCAACATAAAGCTGCATTTTGCCTTTCAGATCCTGTATATTACAGAAGGATGCCTTACCCATTACACGCTTGAACATCATACGGCCTGCCAGGGAAACCTCCTGTCCCTCCAGCTCATCATAGCGGTCTCTGATATCCTGGGAATGTACAGTTACATCATATTTTGTAATCTGAAAAGGATCCCTTCCGGCTTCCTGTAAATTTGCAAGTTTCTCATGACGCACCTTCAGCAAAGCATTGACATCCTGCTCTGCCTGCGGCTTTTTATTCTGCTGTGCCACTTTTCTATCACTCCGTTTCTATCTTATTTTGACTTCTGGATCTCAAGGATCTCGTACTTCACAACCTCTCCATTTGGTGTCTCCACCTCAATGATATCCCCTGCCTTAGATCCGATCAGTGCTACACCAACAGGAGACTCATTGGAAATCTTATTGCCAAGGACATCTGCCTCTGTAGATCCTACGATCTTATAAGTCATTTCCTCGTCAAACTCAATATCCTTTAAACGTACAGAACATCCGATATTAACAGCATCATTGTCAACATCCTCCTCAACAACGACCTCTGCATTTTTCAGGATCTTATCAATCTCCTCAATACGGAGCTCAATATCCCTCTGCTCATCCTTCGCTGCATCATACTCTGCGTTCTCGGACAAATCACCCTGCTCACGAGCCTCTTTGATCTTTGCAGCAACTTCTTTACGTCTATTCAGCTTTAAATCCTGAAGCTCATCCTCCAGTGCTTTCAAACCTTCATAGGTTAATATGTTTTTCTTCTCTGCCATGTCAAATCCTCCAAATTAAGATTATAAAACTTAACGCTATCGTGTTATTCTAACACGAATCCCTTCTTTCAGTCAACCGCACGAAAATGGCTCTTTTATCATTCATCATTCATGCTGGTACGGAACGGTGCCATTGGCAGACCATTCTTGCCAAACATATTGACCTCTGCATAGTTTCTCCAATTATATCTTGCATAAACAGGCTCTTTTACATTCGCAGAGAACAGACGAACCTTATTGTCCTGGATCTGTACGGAATCGGCCGGATAAAATACTTTATCCTGACCGGCAACCTCAAAGCCAAGAGGCTTCTCACCGGTGCAGATGATACCGTCTCTGGCATGGTTGAAGATCAGCCAGATATAGGACTGTAATGTATAGCAGGACTGGTAGAACGGTCCAAAGGCACGAACCTCATTGTCCAGTCCATAGGCGTGATACATTGCCTGCAGTGCCAGACGTTCTCCCACCGGCTGCTTGTCAATCGGATGGATGTTACTGTACTCTCCCTTATCCAGTACAACCGCCAGTCCGGTATTTTTCACGGTACGATATACTCTGTGCTGCGCCTCGCGGATCAACGGCCAGTTGGTAAGATTCTCCTCGCCCACATTGGAGAACATCGGGAGCTGTACGATCATAAACGGCAGCTTGTCGTCGTGCCAATCCTCTCTCCACTGACGGATCAGACGCGTCAGAAGATTGTAGTAACTTTTGGGCTTCTTGTCGTCCTCTTCTCCCTGATAGTACAGGAAACCGGCCAGTGTATACGGTGCGATCCTCTGGATCATGGTCTCATAAAGACCTGCCGGACGGTACTCGGAACGCGGTCCCATCGGACCCGGATATTTATTTTCACCACAGACCTCTAATGCACCTTCCCAGGTAGGATTTGGTGTTGTTTCATAATAATGCTTGCAGTTTTTGTCAAACTCTGCCTGATAAACGATATATTCCTCACGTTCCTTGCAGTATGCATCAAAATCCTGCTCTGCCACGATGGCATCATACTCCTCTACATAAGAAGAGATCACTTTGTCATTTTCCAGTGCCTCTCTGCTCATCCAGCAGGAAGCGGAGGTTCCACCCCAGTTACAGCCGATGATTCCCACCGGAACATCTAACTGTGCAGCAAGCTTTCTGGCAAAATAATAGCCA
>CAKRHL010000296.1 GCA_934338765.1 uncultured Lachnospiraceae bacterium
GATCAGCACCTGTTTTAACGTATCAGTGATACCAATTCCCTTCATCAGATCTGTCTTAACACGCTCTGCATACGTCACCGCATTTAGGTCTGCCAGCTCCCTATTCTGTTTCTGATCGTATACCTTCAGATGATTTATCATACCTGCCACTATACCGGTACCGATCATAAATACAAGAAACGGCAGGATCCATTTTTTCTTATTTGTATTCATTTCCATACTTCCCATTATACTATTTTAAAGCTTTACATAACTCTATCCGCAGTTTCCTGTACTGCTCCGGCTCCAGACGATACCCCAGATAAGCAATGCCCCGGTAGATATCATCCGTGACATTTTCTGTAGTTTTCAGACATTTCTGAATGGCTTCAATCAGCTTTTTCTTTTCTGTAAAAACTTCCTGCTCCACATCATAATACTGCGTCATGTCGTAATCCGAGGTATTCCCACATGGATTTTTGCAAACAGCACAATCCGGTGCAATGGTATTTTTCACCGCATGAATCTTCTGTACCATTTCTTCTTCTCCTTCTCCATTTTCCATTTCCAGAAAACCTTTCCGTATCACCCGATCTGTCTCCTCCGTTCTGCCATTATTTGACACCGCTCCTGTCAAGCCAATCAATGCACTGATAATGCTGTCTCCCTGCATATTCTTTCCTCCCGCCGGAATATATTTTAAGAAATAAAATGCGTTGCCACACGTTCCTCTGTTTCCGGCATTCCATATGTTTTCTTTCCAAGAGCAATGCTTTTCATAAGGAATGTCATATTTCTGGCGAGTACACGCATGGTCTGCTTTCCTTCCTCATCCATCTCCGCCTCGCCTTTTTCCCGTCCATGAATACTGTTCCAGTACTGACTGGAGGCAATCGGCATATTAGAAATGGTAAAATACTTATTCAGCTCATCAAATGTTGCAGAGCATCCTCCTCTTCTGGCACACACAACACTTGCGCCCACCTTCATGGTTTTATCGAAAGATGTACTATAAAACAATCTGTCCAGACATGCGATCAGAGTTGCATTGGCAGAAGCGTAATACACCGGACTGGCGATCACAAGACCATCAGCTTCCTCAAATTTCGGTGCAAGCTGGTTTACTGCATCATCAAATACACATTTGCCATTTTTACCACAGCTTCCGCAGGCAATACAGCCGCGAATGTCCTGATTTCCAATCTGAACTGTCTCAACCTCCACGCCCTCTTTCGCAAAGGTCTGTTCCATTTCCCGGACAGCAATTGTTGTATTTCCATTTACTCTTGGACTCCCATTTATGATAAGCACTTTCATCTCAATATCCTCCTATTTTCTATATGTGTCCTATATTCCGGACACACCATATAAAACCTTTCGCACACCGCAGATCCGATTCCTGAAAATGATTTCCTTCATTCCACTCCAGAACGGATGTTATGCCCGCCCCCATGAGTCTTTGATGTAATTCCCGGATGCAATCTCCCACCGCTGCCATAATTTTATTTCTTGTTTTTTCTTCTTTTCTGCCAAGACTTAAATAAATCTGCTCCGACCGTAGCTTATGCTCCTGCGCATAATCACTCCACCCCGGGAACCATACGGACGGGGATACTGCAGCCACCGCAGAAAACTCCTCTGTCTGACAGGCACTCCACAGCGCAAATAATCCCGCCAGAGAATATCCTCCCAGAACCACAGGTAAATCACTCCCGGATGTATATTGTGCTGTCACAAAAGGAATCAGTTCTTCACGGATAAATCGCAGCGTTTCTCCGGCACCGTCCCCAAAGCTCTCCTGCCCAAAGACAGGCGGTGCGTCCCACGGCGATAACTCCCGGTTCCACCGTTCCACGAGAAATGCCACAAAGATAAATGACTCCGAAATCTCTTTCTTTATCAGAGATACCTGCCGGTCGAGATTTTTCATTTCATGGTCATTTACCGGCTGGAGCAGGATATATTCCGGCTTTTCGCTGTGATAAATGATACATTGTTTCTGTTCAAAAATAAATGTTTCCTTTGTCATACAGCTTCACTCTTTCCAAATATAGGGCAATACAAAAGCCCCAAAACACGGTATTTCATGCCTTGGGGCTAGTGGAGCTGAGGGGAATCGAACCCCTGTCCGAACCCGGATCCAATGTCCTTCTACTGTCATAGTCAGTGATTTGACATTCCCTCCGGCTGACGCCCACTAACAGGCTGCAGTCTTCAGTAGCTTCATGAATTTTCTGATACCGCAAAGCTTAGGCATCAGAGTTTCCCGCAGGTCGACACCGGCACTCCTAACGGCGGGACGTTAGGACCGATGGGCTGCAACTAGGCAGCCAGTGCTAAATTATCTTCAGCGTTTAATTTTAAATTCGAACTTTTAACGTGGTGTCCGACCACGGACAGCTTCTCCATCTTCAGCGAGCCCGTCGAAACCTGTACAACCCCTTAAAGTTGTAAGTTGCTGATTACTATAACACCCTTACAACATTTTGTCAATAAC
>CAKRHL010000297.1 GCA_934338765.1 uncultured Lachnospiraceae bacterium
TGGTCTGTTGGTCAAGCGGCTAAGACGTCGCCCTCTCACGGCGAAAACAGGGGTTCGATTCCCCTACAGACTGCTAACTGTTATTTATAACAGCCCAACCCGAGGAAAGAACCTATTCATTGATCATGGATAGGTTCTTTCCTATCATATGGAAAATGACAGGAAGGACTGCGGCAGAGCAGGGGACTGCTGTCAGGCGGGGAGGGAGAGTGGAAGGGAGAAAGAGATTTTTATGCATATGACATTATCCCGGAATCAGTTAAAATGGATCGCTATATGGACCATGGTGATCGATCATATCGGTTATCTCCTGATACCGCAAAGTACAATGCCGGTGCTGTATCATATCATGCGTGGAATTGGTAGGCTTTCCTTTCCTCTGATCTGTTTCCTGCTGGTGCAGGGTTTTACTTATACCCATAGCAGAGGAAAATATCTGGCACGTCTCTGGTGCTTTGCTTTAGTTTCTGAGGTTCCCTATGATCTGGCGTTTTCAGGGAAAATGGCTGCATGGAACAGCCAAAACATTTTTTTTACGCTGGGGATCGGGCTGGTGGTGCTCTGGGGGATGGCAGAGATGGAGAAGCGGCTGGAGGGAGTGCAAAAGTGTGTGGCAGACATCATGATCCTGTTTGGAGGGATGGGACTGGCGGTGCTTTTCCGAGGCGATTATTCTATGTGGGGGATATTAATGATCGTGGCATTTTATGTATGCAGGTATGATTTTGGATCACTCCTATGGCTGTTTCCGGTGATATGTCTGTGTCAGAGCCGGATGGAGGCATTGGCAGTCCTGGCGCTGGTCCCGGTAAAGCTGTATTCGGCAGACAAAGAGCAGGGCAGGACAAAGATGCCCCGGGACTTCTTTTACTGGTTTTATCCGATTCATCTGCTGGTATTATGGGGAATATACAACGGCCTTTACTAAACATGAAATGGACGGGGTCTTTTAGAAGAATTTCTAAATAACAAAAAACTTGAAAAAAGTCAGGAAAAACAGTTGACAGAATGAAAGTGGAATGCTAAGATAATCAAGTGTGCCGCTCAACGAGGTTTTGTGAAATGCCGGAATTGCTTCCGGATACCATAGTTGGCGAGTAATGATAAGGAGGTGCAAAGATGTACGCAATTATTGCAACAGGTGGAAAGCAGTACAAGGTAGCCGAGGGTGATATCATTAACGTAGAGAAGCTTGCAGCGGAGGCTGGCGAGACAGTTACATTTGATAGTGTTCTGGCTGTAAACGACGGAGCTATGAAGGCAGGTGCTGACGTAGCAAATGCAAGTGTTTCTGCAACAGTTGTTAAGGAAGGCAAGGCAAAGAAAGTTATCGTTTACAGATATAAGAGAAAAACCGGATATCATAAGAAAAACGGTCACAGACAGGCTTATACACAGGTTAAGATCGACAAGATCAACGCTTAATCCGGTCTGATGACGGATAAAGATTCTGTGAGATTCACAGAAGGGTGACAGTATGATAGATGTTAAGATATTTCAGACTCCTTCCGGGGAGTATACAGGATTTCAGATGTCGGGTCATGCCGGATATGCTGAGTACGGTCAGGACATTGTATGTGCTGCAGTATCAGCCCTTGTGATCAATGCAATCAACTCCATTGATCAGTATACGGAGGATGCTTTTGATAATTCCGTTGATCCGGATACTGGTTCCGTGTTCTTTCAGATCACGGACAGACCGGTCAGTACATCATCACAGCTGTTATTGAAATCACTTGTTCTTGGTCTAAGTGGGATTGAGGATGAGTATGGAAAGAAACACATTATAATTCGATTAGAAAAACAGGAGGGATAGAACCATGTTAAAGATGAACCTTCAGTTATTTGCTCATAAAAAGGGAATGGGTTCTACCAAGAACGGTAGAGATTCCGAGTCTAAGAGATTAGGAGCAAAGAGAGCAGACGGACAGTTCGTACTTGCTGGTAACATTTTATACAGACAGCGTGGTACAAAGATTCATCCGGGCGTAAACGTTGGACGTGGCGGAGATGATACTCTGTTCGCACTTGTAGACGGCGTTGTTCGTTACGAGAGAAAAGGTAGAGACAAAAAGCAGGCTTCCGTATATCCGGTAGAAGCTAAATAAGACTTTTTGACCGGGAGATCCGGTTACCGATAAGGGGTTGCCACTGGCAGCCCCTATTTCTTTCTGGAAGGGTGCATTACCGGAAAGGTTGTGCATGAACACCGGGATAGTGATTGGTGACGGTTTGTTTTTGAAAAGGAGGATATGATGTTTGCAGATAGTGCGAAGATAACAATACGATCCGGAAAAGGCGGAGACGGTCATGTGAGTTTCCGTAGAGAACTGTACGTAGCAGCAGGTGGTCCGGACGGTGGAGACGGCGGCCGGGGCGGCGACCTGATCTTTGAGGTAGATCCCCGTGTCAATACACTGAATGACTTTCGTCATATCCGGAAATATTTTGCCGGGGATGGC
>CAKRHL010000298.1 GCA_934338765.1 uncultured Lachnospiraceae bacterium
CCCATGGATTGACAAAGCAGTTTCGGCGTTACAAGGCAGTCAATGATATTGATATGCATATCCGCCGTGGAGCAATCTATGGCTTTATCGGAAGAAACGGTGCCGGCAAGACTACATTTTTAAAGATGGTCTGTGGACTGGCAAACCCTACGGCAGGGGAGTATTCGATTTTTGGATGTACCGGGAAGGAGTTAGCACAGGTAAGACCGAGAGTAGGCTGTCTGATCGAGGCACCAGGCATATATGCCAATATGACAGCAAGGGATAACCTGATGATCAAGGCTAGGCTGTTTGGTATACGGGATAAAAAGTATGCGGACTGGATTCTCGATACCGTAGGACTTTCAGATGTTGGCAGGAAGAAGGCAGGTCACTTTTCTCTTGGAATGAAGCAGCGTCTGGGGATTGGTCTGGCGATGGTGGGAAATCCTGATTTTCTGGTTCTGGATGAACCGATCAATGGACTGGATCCTCAGGGGATTGCGGAGGTACGTGATATGCTTCGCCGTCTGGCTCAGGAACGGGGACTGACCATTCTGATCTCCAGCCATATTCTGGAGGAGCTTTCTAAACTTTGCACCGACTTTGGAATTATTCATAAGGGATGTCTTATTAAGGAGCTTTCCCAGGAGCAGCTTCTCCAGCAGTGCGAAAAGAGACTGGAGCTTGTGCTGGATGAACCGGAGAGAGCCATGACAATACTGGATGGGATGAACATCCACAAGTATGAGGCGGTCGACAAAACACACTTATATGTGTATGAACGCTTAGAGGACAGCATGCTTATTAACCGGGAGCTTGTCACGGCGGGAGTGCTGCCGCGGGAGATGAAGGTGAATCAGGAGGAATTAGAGAGCTATTTCCTGAATCTGACCTCTGCATAGCAGATAGAACATTTTGTAATTTATGAAATGTCAGAGGATTATTTGAGGTATCGGGACAAAAACAGCTTTGGAAAGGATAGAGATATGTGTAATACAATACGAATGGAATTATATAAATTATTTCGAATGAAATCATTTTTTGTGCTGGCAACCATTACCATTGCAATGGTGGTACTGACGGCGGCATTTCTGGTGGACGATATAGAAGAGAATACCCAGGCGCAGTCAACCCAGATCATAGGGATCAATGGAACGGAAAACGGAACGGAGGATAACTCTGTGCAATTTGGTATTTCAGAAAGCGTAGAGGGGATGGATGTGGATAATCTGGCGGTATTGGAGGTTTATGGACAGCATTTATCTTCCGGACTTTTTATCCTGTTTAATGTAATCTTTCTGGTCCTTTATGTGACGGCAGATATCAAAAACGGATATATTAAAAACATAGGCGGACAAGTGAAACACCGCAGCAGTCTCATCTGGTCAAAATGGGCGGCGGCAGCGGCATACGTACTGGTATTTGATGTGGTGACATTTCTCGTGGAAGCAGTCAGCATGAGGATCAGTCTGGGATATCTGCATTGGGGAAGCTTTCAGACGCATCTTCCGTATATTGGCGTTCAGGTGGTTTTGCAGTACAGCTTTCTGGTTGCCTGCATGACGATCACCATGGTACTTCGCAGCCGTGCCTTTGGTATGCTGGCAGGAACCTGTCTCAGTATGGGGATTGCCGGATTGATCTGCAGCGGTATCGATGCGGTATGCGACAGGTTTTTATCAATCAAGAATCTTCATCTGGAGAATTATCTTCTCACTACAAAGATGTCGGAGCTGCTGCCGGGGGCAGGGGCAGTCCGGATCCGGAATATCCTGCTTCTGGCGGCGGCTTATCTGGTGGTGTCCACATTGATCAGCCTTGTATCGGTGGAGAAGAGAGATCTGCTCTGATGACAAGGGTCAAAACCGGATAACAATGGAGTGATCCGTGGCGTTGTATCAGTGATCAGCAGGCAGAGAAAGGATGATAGATGGATATGATAGTGACAGGTTTGGCGATAGGTTTTGGGATTCTTGCGGTGCTTCTGGGACTTATTCTGCGAAAATTGATCTGGCAGATCCGGGATCTGGAGCGGCAGATCAGCTTTTTGGAGGAGAAGCAGAGCAATGGAGATGTGGTCTGTGATATCCGCTTTGGTGGGATCGGCAGGCTGACAGACACCTTAAACAGAGTGTTTGAACAGCAGAAATCCAGACGGCAGCAGTGGGTCCGGGACGAAAACCGCATTGCGCAGACATATACCAACCTGTCCCATGATATCCGGACACCGTTAACGTCTCTGGACGGTTACTTTCAGCTTCTCGCACAGACGGACGACCGGGAGACGCAGGAACGCTATCTTCGGATCATACAGGAGAGGATACATGCCCTGCGGGATATTCTGGAGGAGTTGTTTATGTTTACCAGACTGGAGAGCCGGACCTATGAGATGAAGCTGGAGGAATGTGATTTTAATGCTGTTTTGAAGGAGACACTGTTTTCCTATTATGAGGAATGGGAAAACAATGGCATAGAAC
>CAKRHL010000299.1 GCA_934338765.1 uncultured Lachnospiraceae bacterium
ACAAAAGACAGCGAAGCCGACTGTTGCACAGGGGACGAAGGGCAGTACAGGAAAGAAATCGTCCTCTCACGCAAAAAGCTCCGGGTCGGGAGGAGACAGCAGTCAAGTAAATAAGAAGCCTTCCGGCAAAAAGCCGGCAGCACAAACGAAGCCTTCGGCTACGGCAGATACCTCCGGCGGTGCGGCAACGAATACGCCGGACAGCTCCGGGGAGGATCAGACAATCTCAGCGACAGGCGGCAATGCATCAGTTTCCACGGAAGGATCAGATAATTCAAAGGATACTTCTTCTGCCGCGACATCAAAGCCACAGGCAGAACAGATCACATGCAGTATTGAGATTTCCTGTGAAAGTCTGGCGGCAGATAAGAAACAGGCACAAGAAAGCATGTGGAAATATATTCCTTCCAATGGAATGATCCTGGAGAAGGTGTCCGTAAAAGTGGACAAGGGTGCCAGCGTCTATGATGTGCTGGAAAAGGCATGCAAGGCAAAGGGAGTAGCGCTGGATGCGACCTATACGCCGATGTATAAAACTTACTATATACAGGGAATAGGAAATATTTATGAAAAACAGGCGGGAGATATGAGTGGCTGGATCTACAAGGTCAATGGCGTGTCACCCAGCAGAGGAGCATCTGTTTACAAGGTTTCTGATGGGGACGTCATAAGCTGGCGTTACACCTGTGACGGAAAGACGTCATAACGGGAAGGGGTTGAGGTAATATGGCAGAACAAAATAATTCCGAGTTTGCCGGCAGACATCCCGTAGTGATCATGCTTTATGTTTTGGCATGTGTGATCTGGACCATGATCACAAGGCATCCGGTGGCACTGCTCGTATCCTTTCTGATCTCAGCGGCATATTGTGTGATATTGCATGGGATGAAACGGTGGGCCGGGCTGCTTGCTGCCGGGGGAGTCATGCTGTTTTTTGCCGTGATCATTTTACCGTTTTTTTCTCACAGAGGTGTTACCCCGTTATTTTATGTAAATGGATTGGCGGTAACATGGGAAACCGTATTTTATGGCATGATCATGACCATGATGTTATTGGCTGTTCTGCAGTGGTGTATGGTGGCGGGGTGTTTGATGGACAGTGAGAAATTGCTGTATTTGACGGGAAAGACTATCCCGACCATCGGCCTGATGCTTATGATGATATTTCGGGCATTGCCGGATATGCGTGACCGTTACCGTCAGATCCATGAGGCGCAGATCGGTCTGGGAAAAGCAGGAGAAGCAGCTTCCCGGCCGGGAAGAGTGCAGAGCTTTTTGAGGGAGCTTTCCATATTGATCTCGTGGTCTCTGGAGGATTCCATTGAGGTTTCCGTTTCGATGGAATCCAGAGGGTATCGGACCGGAAAAAGAACATGGTTTCATTTATTTCATATCCGGAAAGAGGATATTGTGTGGTGTATTTTTATGCTTTTGACCTTTACGGGAATGTATGTGAGTCAAGGCAGGGGAGGCCTGCAGGTATTTTATTTCCCGGAGCTGGTATTTCGTCCTGTAACAGGATGGAACAGTACAGCATTGGTGGCAGGAGCTCTAGGCATGGCAGCGCCGGCAGTATATGATCTGTACGGCAGACGGAACAGGAAAGGAGTGTGTACGCAAAATGGAACAGACACCGGTCTTATCATGTGAACACGTCTCCTTCTGTTATCCGAGACAGACGGAGGATGCCATCCACGATATCAGCTTAAAGATCAAAGAAACGGAGTTTGTAGTTCTTTGTGGCAGATCCGGCTGTGGGAAGACAACATTTTTGCGTCATTTTAAGAAGAACCAGATCCCCTTTGGGAGCGGAAGTGGACAGCTTTATTACCGGGGAAGGGATCTGGAAAAGATGGATGACCGGGAAAGTGCTGCAAGGATCGGTTATGTGGGACAAAATCCGGAGACGCAGCTGGTGACGGATAAAGTATGGCATGAGCTGGCATTTGGGCTGGAGAATCTGGGGATACCGGGATCACAGATACGCAGGAGGACTGCGGAGATCGCCCAGTATTTTGGCATGGAAGAGTGGTTTCATAAACCGGTGACGGAGCTTTCCGGTGGACTGAAGCAGATATTGAATCTGGCCTCAGTGGTGATCATGCAGCCGGATGTCCTTTTGCTGGATGAGCCAACCGCCCAGCTGGATCCCATCGGGACCAGACGATTTCTGGATACGCTGGGGAGGCTGAACCGGGATCTGGGAACAGCAGTTTTGTTATCGGAGCAGAGACTGGAAGAGGTCATTCCTATGGCGGACCGGGTTCTGATCATGGAGGATGGCCGTCTGATCGGAGACACGGTTCCGGAAAAATGCGGGAGTCTCATAGAAAGGTATGAGAAGAAGCATGGCAGGAAGCTGTCCGTTGCGCCGGCAATGCCGGCAGCGGTTAAGGTGTGGCAGAAATGTCATGACAGGGGAGAGCTAATGTCGCCGGTCAGCATCCGTGAGGGC
>CAKRHL010000300.1 GCA_934338765.1 uncultured Lachnospiraceae bacterium
GATGCATACGATCTATCGGAGAGCCAGAGAAAACGGATACCGGATCATGGTTTTTGGATGCTTTGATAAAATGGATGTTCAGACACCGCATTCCAATGGTGAGGCATCCATTTTTGAAAATATTCCCATGCAGGATCTGGCAGCACTGATCCTGATGGGACAGACGATTCTTCACAGGGAACTTTTGTTCAAACTGCGGGATCAGGCATTGGAGGCTCATATTCCGGTTATTACCGTGGATTATGAGATGGAGGGCTGTTTTAATATCTGCCTGGATTATCTGTCTTGTTTTAAAAGACTGGTACGTCATGTGATCGAAGGGCATCACAGACACAATCCATATTTTATGGCAGGATTTAAAGGGAATTCTTTTTCGGAGGAACGACTGGATGCATTTATTGAGGTATTGCAGGAAAATGGAATGCCGGTGAAGCCGGAACATATTGGTTATGGGGACTTTTGGAATGTGCCGGCCCGCCGAATCTGTGAAAAATGGCTGCAAAATACAGAAGATTTTCCGGATGCGATCATCTGTGCCAATGACACAATGGCATTGACAGTGATCAATGTTCTGGAAGAGAAAGGATATCGAGTGCCGCAGGATATTATTGTGACGGGGTTTGACGGGATCGATCTGATCCGGTACTGCATTCCGCGTCTGACTACAGGAAAAGTGGATCAGGAGAAGATTGCAGAACAGATCATTTCCATCATACAGGAAACGGAAGCAGATCCCAATGCGGCTCCGAGATCAGTATTGGTACCGTTTCATATTATCAACGGAGAGTCCTGCGGCTGCAAAAAAATGCATATTCAGACTTCAAACCAGCATATACTTGATGTCTATACCCGCATGGAAATGAAACAGTCCCACATTGAGAGGATATTCCATATCATGACGGAGATGACAGAAGGTCATTCTATGATGAACGTTATCAAAAGATTCCCGGAATGTCTGCCGGATATGGTGACCGGAGGTTGTCAGTTTTTTGTCAATAAACAATTCTGTATGCAAACGGATATTTCGTTGCCAAAGGGGTTTTCAGAGGATGATATATTGCTTCTTGCCGGGATCAAGGACGGAAAGATGGTCATTCCGTTACAGAAAATGAAAAACCATAGTATTGAAATGATTCCGGAAAACATATTGGAGAGAAACAGTCACATTCTTTATCTGCCTCTGCACTGGCAGGAGGAAGTGTATGGCTATCTTTCGCTGGAATGTGGAGAGCAGGAACTGGATTATGAGCAGTTGAAGGACTTTATGATGGCAATGGCACAGATCCTTGGTACAGTGAAAAATCAGTCCAAACTGTATGAGATGTATATTCGGGATGCTCTGACCGGACTTTTTAACCGCAGGGGATTTTATGGCGAGCTTACACGTCAGATGAAGGTGCTGGAGGGACAAGATTGCCGGATCTTTATGGCTTCCGTTGATCTGGACCAATTGAAGAATATTAATGATACTTATGGTCACAGCGAAGGAGATGTGGCGATCAGGGCTATCGCAGATGCATTATCCGAGGCAGCCGGGGAAAAGGGCATTTGTGCCCGGTTTGGCGGAGACGAATATGTTGCCATATGCCTTTGGAAAGCTGAGGATGTACCGGACAATTTTGAGAAAATATTTGAAAAAAAACTTCATTCCCGGATCGACCGGTGGAATGCCACAGAGCAGAAGGGGTATGAGCTGGGGGCAAGTACCGGAATGATCATGGAGTCCATAAAGGATGTCAATGAGATTGATGAATTGATGAAGAAAGCGGATGACAATATGTATGACTGCAAGATCCGGCATCACAGTATTCGATCAAGCCGCAGACAATAGTACGGAAAATGTTGAAACTACAGAGATACAGAATGATAGAAAGGATGGTGGATATATGGGAGAGAATATACTCAGTGATGATATGCACATGTATGGTAAAGTTTTTTCTGTCCTTGGAAAATGTACGGACGATTATCTGTTTGTTCTTGATATAAAGAACAACAAATATGTAATTTCGGATAGTGCGGCAGATGTATTTCCCTTTGAAAAGACGGAGTTTTCCGATGCATTTGATGCATTGAAAAACATTGTATATCCGCAGGATTATCCGTTGCTTGCGGCAGATCTTCACCGTATCATTTCCGGTCAGTCAAAGGAGCATGATATGGAGTATCGGTGGGTTGGCAGGGATGGAAAGCCGGTCTGGATCTCCTGTCGCGGACAGGTTGTGGAGGACTCGGATGGAAAGCCGGCATTTTTGGTCGGAAGGATTTCCGACATTGGAAAAAAATGTAAGATTGACAGGGTGACCGGATTATACAGGGAGCAGAGCCTGAAAGAATACATGCAGAGACTTCTGGATGAGAATTGTTTTGAAGGATATTTACTACAGATCGGCATTGATAACTTTAAGGAGATCAATGAGAAGTATGGCAATGAATTCGGAGATGA
>CAKRHL010000301.1 GCA_934338765.1 uncultured Lachnospiraceae bacterium
GATCTGGAGGCTGCAGCCCAAAAGATCACATCGGACAAGATGATCGGATGGGAGCCGATGTGGGGCAAGGATAATATGGTAGATGCTGTATTAAGTAACGGCGGAAGCATTTTTAATGATGACCAGACCGAAGTAACCATCAATACCAAGGAGTGGGTTGAGGTATGGGAAAGCTTTCGTAAGTGGATCCATGATGACAAGATCATGAAGATCCATTCCGGCGGACAGGGATGGGAGTATTGGTATGCGACCATTGATGATGTACTTCAGAATAAGGCCGGAGGATATACCGGTTCTTCCGGAGATCAGGCAGATCTTGATTTCTCCGTTGTCGCAGCAATGGAACAGCCGGGCTTTGGAGACAATGCATCCGCACCGTCTGCCGAGGCAAAAGAGCTTGTTATGATGAACAGTTCTTCCGACGAGGAAAAGCAGGGTGCATATGAGTTTATGAAATTCTTTACCACACCGGAGAATCAGGCAAAATGGTCTATGTCAACCGGTTATGTGGCAGTCCGTAAATCCACACAGGATGTCAAAGAATTTAAGGATTACACAGATAAAAATCCACAGGCACTGGTACCGTTACAGCAGGCATCCCACGGTTCCATTCTTCCGACAGATCCAACCGGTGGCAAGATCTATGATGCTTTGAAGGTGGCAGCAGACAAGGTAGAGATCGAAGGTGTTGATGCACAGAAGGCACTGGATGAGGCACAGAAAACAGCACAGGCAGCTCTGGATGCCGTGAAATAAACAGGTGGTAGAAATGAAAAAGAGAGTTTTTCATATCAGTAAAAAAGACAGCTGTTATCAGGAGGCATCGTTTACGGTGCCTCCCCTTTGGAATAGACTCAGTTTTTCTCTGGAGATGCCGGAGCAGGCCGCAAGACTTTGTTATCTGCTGGGCTTTGACAGTCATGGCAGGCTGCGTTTTCATCATCAGGTCGGGTACGGAGACTGGAAATACCAGCTGGGAATCGATGGCATGAGTACATCTCTCGGAGGAATTCCGGGAGAGATTGAGCCGGGAGAATGGAAGGCGGCAATCTGCTGCTTTTCAGAATATATCGATCAGTATCTGGGAGAGGCGGAATTTGATATCGTGGTTCGTCTGTCAGATAAATTTGTACCGGTTGAAGAACCCGTCGGAGAGCGGCTCTGGTGCAGGGGTGATTATGATTTTGAACGTCTTTTTCAGCAGAAAGAGGGATGGTTTTGCGGCGATTTTCATACCCATACCCGTCTTTCCGATGGAAAAGAAACGGTCCGCTGCGCAATGAAGAAGGCTGGGAAGATGGGCATGGATTTTTATGTGCCGACAGAACATAATGTGGTGCATACCGGCTGGTCCGAAACAGATATTATGATCCTGCCGGGAGTGGAGATCACAACCTGTCTGGGACATTTTAATATATTTGGCTGCATCAGTGCACCGTCCCAGCTTTTGGATATTATGAAAGAAGCCGGGGAGGAGGATATCTGGAAAAAAATGAAATATACCATCCGGGAATGTGAAAAAAATGGCTGGTTGTGGAGCATCAATCATCCGTTTTTACATATCTGGAAGTGGCTGTATTATGATCTTCCGTTAAAACATCTTCATCTGATGGAGATTGTGAATGATCCGACTTACGGATATGCGCCTGAAGCAAATGACGAGGCAGTCTCATTTCTGGATTATCTGTGGAAGCACGGATATGTTGTGTATGGTCTGGGTGGAAGTGATTCTCACAATCTGGAAAGTGAGCGTTATGAGGGCGCCACAGAGCCATCGATTCCTGGAGACCCGGCAACTTTAGTTTATATGAATGGATTATCCCCGGATCATCTGATGCAGGGGGTGGCAGCAGGTCATGTGATCGTATGCCGTTATATCAGGGCAGAGGTATCATTTTATTATCATGGCAGGCAGTATCTGCCGGGAGACAGGATTGAAACCGGTAATGCTGCAGAGGATCCTTTATACTGCAAAGGTACTGTGACAAATTTACCGGAGGAAGCGGAGCTGTTTCTGGTAGACAGCCATGGAAACAGGAAAATGCCGTGGAGCACAAAGAGTGGAAAAATTGGTGGAATAGATCTGGAGATTCCATGGGGGCAGGGAGACTGGCAGTGGATCCGGCTGGAGATCCGTGATCCGGAAGGGAAATTTCTGGCATATATTAATCCGGTGTACCGGGGAGAGCATCGTTCCGGCTGTAAGACCTTTGGAGAAGCCGTAAAGGGCTGGCAGAAGCACAGAGAAAAGAAGGTGTGAAAATAAAAGTAAGTTGTTGTTTGCAGTCTGTATCGGAAGCCTGCAGGCAGTGGAAGGGAATGGAGGAATCATATGATACGAGCGGTGTTGTTTGATAAGGATGGAACGCTTTTGGAATTCGATACATTGTGGGGGGCGGCGACCCGTCGTGTACTGCCGTCCTTTTTACGGGCACTGTC
>CAKRHL010000302.1 GCA_934338765.1 uncultured Lachnospiraceae bacterium
GTTTTCAGGTGGAAATCGATGATTTTGGAAGCGGTTATTCGTCCTTCAATACATTAAAGGATATGGACGTGGATGTCCTTAAAATAGATATGGGATTTCTGAGGACAACGAAACCGGAAAATCTGGAAAAAAGCATGTCTATCGTAAATATGATCATAGCTCTCAGTAAAACCCTTGGTCTTTCTGTGGTGACGGAGGGGGTTGAGACAAAGGAGCAGGTTGCGAAGCTTACTCAGATGGGCTGTGGAGTCTATCAGGGGTATTATTTTTCAAAGCCGATCCCGGTGGAGGAGTTTGAGGAGCGGTATTTGTAATGCTTCCTTTCATTTCATTGCAAATTTGCGACACACCGGATGAGAATAGTATTGGATGTTTTATCCTACACAGAAGGGAGAGATTTTTTGAGCACAATTAAGAAACGGATCATTATGACTTTCCTCATGGCGGCAATGCTTGTTGGCGGGCTGACGGGACTTGACGGTACATATCAGGGCAGCCGGTCAGGACAGCAGACAGGACAGAGTGTGCCGTTAGAATGCGGCAGCGTCCGGAAGGCAGCAGCGGCAGGAAAGTCCACGATGAAGGTCCACTATATTGATGTGGGGCAGGGGAGTGCTGTTCTGGTACAGTCCGGCAGCCATTCCATGCTGATCGATGGTGGAGACAGTGATGCATCGTCCAAAGTAGTCAGCTATCTGAAACGCCAGAAGGTCAAGAAGCTGGATTATGTGGTGGTAAGCCACTATGATGCCGATCATCTGAACGGGGTAGTGGGAGCATTAAATGTATTTAAGGTAAAACGGGTGATCGCTCCGGCTTATACAGCAGATTCCAGAGTATATGAGTCTTACTGTAATATCATTGCACAGAAGAAAATTGTGACGACCAGACCGAAGGCCGGCAGGAAATATAAGCTTGGGAAGGCACGCTTTACGATCCTGGCACCAAACAGCAGTGGCTATACAGATGAAAACAATTATTCCATTGCATTAAAGCTGGTCAATGGAAAGAACCGTTTTGTGATCACAGGAGATGCGGAGACGGAAAGTGAATATGAGATGCTGGAGAATGGGCAGAACCTTTCCTGTGATGTTTATATGGCAGGGCATCACGGCAGTGCAAACTCATCTTCTGAGAAGTTTTTGCAGGCAATGAAACCGAAATATACGGTGATCAGCTGTGGTGCCGACAATAATTACGGTCATCCGGCACAGAGCGCCATGAGCCGCCTGAAGGCAATCGGCACGAAGATCTTCCGGACGGATGCCCAGGGAACCATTGTTGCCACAAGTAACGGAAGCCGGATCAAATGGAATAAGAGTCCAAGCAATCTTTGGTCATACCGGGAGTATGGCAGCAGTACACTGATCGGGGCAGACGGCTCTGCGAGCCGGATATCAGGATCGGATACATCCGGCAGTGACAATGCAGCAAACAGCACACCGGCCCTTGCAAATGGTCAGAAATATATTGGTAATGTGAATTCCAAAAAGTTCCATCTGCCAAGCTGTAACGGACTTCCGTATGAGAAGAACAGAGTATATTTTGACAGTATTGATGCAGCACATCAGGCAGGATATTCGCCGTGCGGTCTGTGCCGGCCGGAGGGATAAATAAAAAGAGTCTCAAGACAGTGAAAAGGTGTCTGGGACTCTTTTATATTGCAGTTTTGTATCTTTGACCCAAAGGCTGTGATACCGTGCCAGAAATTGTGATTTTCATATTTTTGACTATTTTACAGGGGTGTGTTATCATCAAAACAAGTATGCAAACATTCATTAAGATTGAAGAAAAGGAGTTAAAAATCTGTGGATAAATTAGAAATGGCAAAGATCATCGAGACAATGGATATGACAGTGGCACCGCCGGAGAAGGAGCCGGAGCGTCAGTATTATTTCATACGTAAGCTGCAGCTTTGGATGGAGGAGCGCAAGGCGCAGCTTGGAAGACCACTGACGGCCTGTGTGACCACCTTTGGCTGCCAGATGAATGCGAGGGATTCCGAAAAGATCCTCGGTATCCTGCAGATGATCGGCTATGAGGAGACAGATCAGGAGGAGGCAGATCTGGTTCTCTACAATACATGTACCGTCCGTGAGAATGCCAACTTAAAGGTGTATGGCCATCTGGGCCAGTTAAAGCGTTACAAAAAACAGAATCCGGAAATGCTTACCCTGCTCTGCGGCTGCATGATGCAGGAAAAGACCGTGGTGGATAAGATCAAAACAAGTTACCGCAATGTGGATATAATCTTTGGGACTCATAATATCTTTAAATTTGCAGAGCTGTTGGCGATGCGGGTATTTGATACTTCTGCCAAAAAGCGCATGATCGTGGATGTCTGGAAGGATACGGATGCGATCGTGGAGGAGCTTCCGATCGAGCGGAAATATTCCTTCAAGAGCGGCGTCAATATCATGTTTGGC
>CAKRHL010000303.1 GCA_934338765.1 uncultured Lachnospiraceae bacterium
TTATAAAGCATTCTTAGGTGCCGGAGTCAACCTTCCAAAGCATAAAAAGATGATCATTTCCGTGAAGGATTCCGATAAGCTGGAGGCAGTTGGTGTGGCAAAGCGTTTCAAGGCACTGGGCTATGAGATCTTTGCAACAAGAAATACCTCCCGCGTATTAAACGAGAACGGCGTGCTTGCCATTCCTGTCAACCGTATCAACGAGGAGGCACCGACTCTGATGGATCTGCTTCTGGAGCATCAGATCGATCTGGTGATTGATACACCGACCCATGGCGACAAGATGAAGGATGGTTTCCTGATCCGCCGTACTGCCATTGAGACAGGTGTCAATGTACTGACTTCTCTGGACACTGCCAATGCACTTCTGACCAGCCTGGAGAATGCCGATAAGCAGCATCTTTCTATTGTGGATGTGGCAACAATCTCTAAGAGTGGTTCTTATGCGAATTAGAAGATAAAAATAAAAAATAATAGTATTAAAAACAGGGAGCATATCCGTTTATGGAGTATGCTCCCTGTGTGTTTTCGTAACATCAGGATTATTTATGCGAAGTCAAAGTGAGGATAGAACAAATAAATGTGTTCCATCAGAGTGCACCCGCGGGGGATTGTCTTAATCCGCTGTGATCGAAGTACCTGTCTTGCCTGTAACACCGTCCAAAGCCGTATCCAGATCGGTGATCACGGACTTGTGGGCAGGAGAGGAGGATGCAAAGGAAACAGCAGCTTCGATCTTAGGAAGCATAGCTCCTGTGGTAAACTGACCATCCTCGATATATTTGGTGGCTTCCTCAACTGACAGATGATCTAATGGTGTCTCCTGTGGCGTGTTGAAGTTTAATGCAACCTTTTCTACGCCGGTGAGCAGAAGCAACATATCTGCCTGAATTCCCTCTGCGAGGCAGGCACTGGTCAGATCCTTCTCAATGACTGCACTGGCACCCTTCAGACGGGTTCCCTGCTGCAGAACCGGAATTCCGCCACCGCCGCAGGCAATGACAATCTGATCGGCATCCAGAAGAGCCTTGATGGCATCCAGCTCGTAAATCTCCATTGGACGTGGAGCAGCAATGATACGGCGATAGCCCTTGTCTCCATCCTTAATGACATGGTTGTTTTTCTTTTGCTCGGCTTTTGCCTCCTCCTCCGTCATATAACGTCCGATAACCTTGGAAGGCTGGCTGAATGCGGCATCAAACGGATCGACACGAACCTGTGTGATCAGGGTAGTGACAGGCTTATAGATGCCGCGGTTTAAAAGCTCCGTGCGGAGTTCGTTCTGCAGATCGTAGCCGATATAGCCCTGGCTCATGGCACTGCAGATTGACATTGGTGCAACGGTGTTGTCCGGCTCGAGAAGAGAGTACTCTGTCATGGCAGCGTGGATCATACCAACCTGTGGTCCGTTACTGTGTGTGATCACAACCTGATATTTGGCTTCGATCAGATCGGCAATTGCAGCAGCCGCTTTTTTAACGGCAGCCTTCTGCTCCGGAAAAGTGTTGCCGAGGGCATTATGTCCCAGAGCAACAACGATTTTTTTATTATTCATGTTGGATACCTCCGTAAGTATTATTTGATAACTCCAAAATTCAGATGCTTCCCATCTAATGATAAACAGATATATGTACGAACAAAACATCTGTATTGATAACTTTAAGTATATCATAAACAGAACTATAACACAAGAAAAGAGACGATTGCCATACGGTCAACCGTCCCTTCTCTGATTCATTTATAAAGTGGGAATATTATAATATGAAAGCAAGTTTATCTTTGCGCTGGTGGTAAACCATGCGCATAGGAGTTTATACCTCAAACAGCAGATCGCCATAGGTAGGTACCGGCCAGAATGTCTTGTCAACGATCATTTCCAACTCATCGATCGGAGCACGGAGTGTCTCCATATCAGCAAATACAACCTTACGGAAGAACAACGCCTGTTCTTTGCCTTCTTCCTTGGTGTCTGCCTCAGCAACAGCAGCCTCAAGGGTAGTCAGTGCCTTCTGTGCAGAAGCCAGAAGAGAAGAGGTCTTTGTCAAGAGCTCTGTCTGGACAGATACATCAGCAGTTGGGCATGCAGCCTGAACCTTTGTGATAGAATCTGCAAGGCTTGTGGTGTATTTAATAATAGATGGGATAAACTGCTTGCCGGCCATGTCAATCATTGTCTTTGCCTCAATGTTGATAGTCTTAGAGTAGTTCTCATAGTTGATCTCAACACGGGACTCAAGCTCTGCCTTAGTCATAACATTCTGTCTTTCGAAAAGCTTTACGCTCTTCTCGGATGCAAGATAAGGAATTGCCTCAACCATAGACTTGATGTTTGGAAGACCACGCTTCTCTGCTTCCTCAACCCACTCATCAGAATATCCATCACCATTGAAGATAATCTTCTGGTGTTCGGTTACAGTCTTCT